>JAIFLU010000248.1 GCA_020048915.1 Bacteroidota bacterium
GTCGATACTGTTGAGTTCAAAAATTCCCCACACGCAATAAAAATTACGATTCTGATCTATTGTCGCATGAATTATATTGGAAATTATTTCGCGACGATCTTCGGGTTTAATGTAATTATAGCTTTGACATAACCGGTTTAGGCCACGAACAGACTCCAGAGCAATGTCGAGTTCGGATTTTATAATGAGGCTTTGGTTTTCGGACTCCTTTAACAACTCTTTATAAGCGTTTTCAAGCATAAGTACGGATGCTTTTTTCTCCGATAATTTTGCCTGTACAATCGAAAAAATAATACTAACGCTCAATACAGCAATAAAGATTTTAGTGCTAATGGTCAGTCTATTATTAAGGCGGCGAAAAAAGTACGGCATAAGATGAATATTAGTTATTTAAAAGTAACTAAAATTCCCAAATATTTTTATTTGACAAAACTAATGGGCAGGTTAATTTTTCTATTTTAAACAACTAATTTCTCCAACCATCCTTTTAAGTGTAAATTTAAAATCGCTCCCTTTTCCCACTTGGCTTTCTACCCAAATTTTCCCACCATGTTTTTCGATAAACTCCTTGCAAAGCATTAACCCTAATCCGGTACCTTTTTCTTTATTTGTTCCATCTGTTGAATGCAATTTGGAATTATTGAACAAATTGGTTTGTAATTCGGGGGCAATTCCAATACCATTGTCCGAAACTGTCACAATAACATTTAGAGCATTTTGTTCAGTAGAAATATTTATTTGTCCTCCCTTGTCTGTGAACTTAATCGCATTAGAAATGAGATTGCGCAAAACGGTGTCCAGCATGTTTCTGTCGGCATAAACGTATAATTCGCAAGAGGAGCATAAATGAATGGTTATTTTTTTATTTTCAGCATTGAGTTTTAAATTATTAATTGCGTTGCCGCAAATAACTGAAAAATTTAATTTTTCGGGTTCGTAAGGGAGTTTTGAGGATTGGGTTCTTGCCCACATTAATATGTCTTCCAGTAAATTGTAAATGTTTTTTGTCGATTGATTGATAATATTTATATGAGTTTCAATTTTATCGATACTGTATTTGCGAATATTGGTGGCCAATAAATCGGTAAATCCGAGTTGGGCACTAAAAGGGCTTTTGATATCATGCGCAAGCATCGAAATAAAACGGTCTTTCTCCAGGTTATGTATTTCGAGTTGTTTGTTTAGAATCAGAATCTGTTGTTCCCTATATTTCGATTTGAATAATGCCAGAGATAGGCCAAACAATAAAAAGCTAATTAACAGGCCGCTGATTAAAACTATAATTACTTTACTCCGAAATGCAAACAGGTTCTCGTTAGGCATTAAAAATTGCAACATCCATTTTTTACCATTAAATTCAATAGGAAGGTTGAAACTGGATGTTGATTCGGTGTTTTGTGTTCCGTTTTCTATAATTTGACTATCGTAAAGCAGCGTTTCGTCTGAAATAACATCATTATCATGTATTTTTAAACGAATCCTGTTTTTATCTGATAAATCTTTATCTCCCAGGATGCCTTCCATTAAGTCGTTCATCCGGTAAGGACAATAAACCCAACCCTTAATTGCTGTGCGACGCTCCTGAACAGTTTTTGCCGGCAAGCCATTCCGGTATACGGGTACGTACATTAAACATCCTGCCTGTATATCTTCATTCGTTTCCTGGACTAATAGCACTTTACCCGAAAGCATTGCAATATCGGAATCACGCGAAATTTCCATGGCTTTTCTACGGACAGGATCTGAAAACATATCAAATCCAAAAGCCCGTATATTTCGACCAGTAAATGGCTCCAGATAAATAATTGAGGTGTAAATATCTCTTTCACCTTCCGGTTTTACGCTGTATTCCGCGAAACCTTCCTTTTGTATGAATTGTATATGTTTATTTAACTGGTTTTTGGGTATTATATACGCAAATCCCACCCCTTGAATTCCCGGGAGGTTCTTATTAATTTTTTCCCTTCCATTAAATTTTCTCCATTCTTCGCGTGTTACCGAATCGGAGGCTGCAAAAAATGCCGCGCCACTTCGCAATAGCAGGGCATGCGCTTTAAGCCGGGCTTTAATTTCAATTTCTAAATTGTAGCAGTTGAATTCGAAATTACGCTGAATATCCCTTTCTACATTTTTTTTTGTTGAAAAGGTGATAAAAAATGTGACTATTAATCCAAACAATAAAATAACCAATGCCTTCCCTATTATTTTCAGGAAAAAATCGGGAACTAAGGATCGGAATTTATTAATCAATAATTTCATTAAGAGCTCAATTTTCTGAATAAACAGCCGATTATGTGATGCAATTCATTAAATTCGGTTGGCTTTCTATAATAAATATAAGAAAAATTGCTCTTTTTTAGGTAATAAACAATTAGTTTAAAAAGTTAAAGGCATTATTTTTAATTTCAGCAAGAGTATCTTATGGTTTATAATTTTGCAGGTATGGCAAATTCAAAAAGTATAAAATTGAACTATAAGGAGCACTGGCTGTTCTTGTAACGTATATTATAGCAATTATGGAATTAAGTATAACATATTTTGAATATGGCAGTCGCCCCGTTGTAACCATGCCCGATAAGGCCATATTAATCATTTTAAAAGAAGAGGGGGTGCGAAAATTAGTGGGCGATCATTATGCTCTTTTAAGGGGAAGTTCCATATCAGGACTTTTTCCAAAGGATGATCTCGCATTCGAATTAGTAACCAAACATTCAGCAGATTTCTTTATTCAAATATTTGGAGGGCCGGCGTATTTTAACGAAAACCGGGGAAAGCCAATGTTGATAAACCGCCATGCCCCATTTGCCATTTCTCCTGAAGCTAGGGTTGTATGGCTGGAATGCTACCGCGAAGTGCTGTTAAAACTAAAAATAAATGAGGAGGTTGTTAAATCTTTTTGGGATTACCTGAATGTTTTTTCCCATTGGATGATTAATACTCCATCGAACTCCGAAAACAAAGTTTTTGGAATGAATTAACTTCTTTTGCCCTTTCGGGTTTTGTTCTCATTTTCCTTAGTTTTATTCGACCGCAAACATGCCGCCAATTCCCGATCCCCTTTGGATCGTTGTTTATTATTACCAGATGGTGTAATTTTATTGTTGAATTATATGTTTAGACTAACTGGCTGTAAACTATTATTATTAACATCTATTTTATGAAACAGTGGTATGAATTATTGTTTGAAAACTACGGGGCAAACTACGACAACGAATGTTTTGTTCATGGAACAAAAGGAGAGTGCGATTTCATCGAAAACGAGATTAGCTGTAACAAAGCTTTTAAAATTCTGGATATAGGCTGTGGTACCGGCAGGCATTCCATCGAACTGGCATACCGGGGATATCATGTTACTGGCATCGATTTGTCCGAATCTTTATTATCACGGGCCAATGCAAAAGCCATGAGCCAAAACGTAATAGTTGATTTTCAAATCCACGATGCCCGTAATTTGCCGTTTAGCAATCAGTTCGGTCTGGCAATAATGTTATGCGAAGGGGCGTTTCCATTAATGGAAACCGATGAAATGAACTTCCAGATACTTCAAAATGCGACCAAAGCACTAAAAAATAAAGGGAAATTAATTTTCACAACCTTAAACGGGTTATTCCCGTTGTTTCATTCGGTGAAAGATTTTTTAGCTTCCCAAACTGGACCAGGTAATGCTACCTACCATCAAAATTCCTTCGATTTAATGACATTTCGCGATCATAGCATTACTATAGTGGAAGACGATTTAGGGAATAAAAAGGAACTTCAAACAAATGAACGGTATTATGTGCCATCCGAAATCACCTGGTTGTTAAAATCCCTGCAATTTGCGAAAATAGATATTTTTGGAGCTAAGTTGGGGGCTTTTAGCCGAAACGATATTTTAACCACAGAGGATTTTGAAATGCTTGTAATTGCTCAGAAATAGTTTATTGAAATGGAATTCTGAAATATTTCTTGTTTCATCAGAGTTTTGTAATCATAAATTACTTCGGACTGGAGCAAATTTTTCAAAAAAACATTCTTTCTGAATAACTTTTTAGCCGCGAGGTTGAGAATTTTATAAAATTCATGTAGGTTTGAGGATAAAACAGAAATGAAATGTTAGAAAAATATATCGAAATCATTAGTTCCAGCTTGTCGTTAAAACCCTGGCAGGTTACAAATACCATTCAATTGCTTGATCAGGATGCTACTGTTCCATTTATCAGTCGTTACCGTAAGGAGGCTACCGGGACTCTTGACGAGGTGCAGGTATTAGCTGTAAAAGAGCAATACGAGAAGTTAAAGGAACTTGTAAAACGGCGCGAAGCAATTATTCATTCTATTGATGAGCAGGGCAAACTTACGGATGACTTACGTAAAAAAATTGAAAATTCATGGGTTCTTACAGAGCTAGAAGATATTTACCTGCCTTACAAGCAAAAAAGGAAAACCCGCGCCATCATTGCCCGTGAAAAGGGACTTGAGCCTTTGGCCGATGCAATCTTTAAACAGCAGGTGAAGGATGTAGGTTTACTTGCCGAAAAATATTTGAATGATAAAGTAGAAAATACAGAAGAAGCGCTTCAGGGAGCCCGCGATATCATTGCCGAATGGGTAAATGAGGACACCCGCGCCCGCGAAAGTGTCCGGCGTTTGTTTGAACGTGATGCCGTAATTTCCTCAAAAATGGTGAAAGGCAAAGAAACTGAAGGGATAAAGTATAAAGATTATTTTGATTTTTCCGAACCATTGAAACGATGCCCGTCTCACCGCTTACTGGCTATGCGAAGAGGAGAGGAGGAAGGCTTTCTCAGGGTAAGTATTGATCCGGAGGAAGATAAAGCATTCGAAATACTCGAAAAACAATTTATGAAAGCACGCAATGATGCTGCCGTTCAGGTTCAGGAAGCATTGAAGGATTCGTATAAGCGTTTATTAGGGCCTTCTATCGAAACTGAGTTTAAAGGGTTTTCGAAAGAAAAGGCCGACGAGGAGGCAATAATGGTATTTGCTGAAAACCTGCGACAGCTATTATTATCGTCCCCGCTTGGACAAAAAAATGTGTTGGCAATCGATCCGGGTTTCCGCACCGGTTGTAAAGTGGTATGCCTGGATGCACAGGGAAATTTGGTTCATAATGAAGCCATATATCCACATCCTCCCCAAAACGAAGGGGCTATGGCTTCAAAGAAAATAACAAATCTGGTAAGCGTTTATAGAATTGATGCCATTGCTATCGGAAACGGAACCGCAAGCCGCGAAACAGAACAATTTATTAACCGCGTAAGGTTTGAACGCGATGTGCAGGTGTTTATGGTGAGCGAGGCCGGGGCATCTATTTATTCGGCATCGTCTGTTGCCAGGGAAGAGTTTCCTCAATACGACGTAACCGTTCGAGGAGCTGTTTCTATTGGACGGAGGTTAATGGATCCTTTGGCAGAACTGGTAAAAATTGATCCTAAGTCAATAGGTGTTGGACAATACCAGCACGATGTAGACCAAGGGAAACTTAAAAAGAGCCTCGATCATGTGGTCGAAAGTTGTGTGAACCTGGTTGGGGTGAATCTGAATACTGCCAGTAAGCACCTTTTAACCTATGTGTCGGGATTAGGTCCTACGCTGGCTCAGAATATTGTGGATTATCGTACCAAAAACGGAGCGTTTAAATCGCGCAAAGAATTGTTGAAGATTCCTCGTTTAGGGGATAAAGCTTTTGAGCAGTGCGCCGGGTTTTTACGAATACCCAATGCCGAGAATCCTCTTGATAACAGCGCTGTACACCCCGAAAGTTACCACGTAGCCGAGCATATGGCCGAGGACATGCAGGCTACCATAAAAGATATTCTTAAGGATGAAAGCCTGCGAAAAAAAATAGACCCCAAACGGTATATTTCAGATAAAATTGGTTTGCCAACACTGAATGATATACTGCAGGAACTGGCAAAACCTGGCCGGGATCCTCGTTCAATTATTAAAGTGTTTGAATTTTCGAACCAGGTTCATTCTATCTCCGATGTTAAGCCCGGAATGATTTTACCTGGAATTGTAACCAATATTACCAATTTTGGAGCTTTTGTCGATATTGGTGTAAAACAGGATGGATTGGTGCATATCTCGCAGTTAGCCGATAAATTTATAAGCAATCCAGCCGATGAAGTAAAACTGCATCAACATGTCATGGTAAAAGTAGTGGAAGTAGATGCTTCGCGAAAGCGCATTCAGCTCACCATGAAAGAAAGTGAATTAAAATAGCATAAAACCAAAAAGAGGCTGTCTAAAAAGTAAAAAACTTAGGCAGCCTTTTTTACATCAAATTTGAAGTAGTGCTTTTTTGTTATTAGCAAAATGGGAG
>JAIFLU010000241.1 GCA_020048915.1 Bacteroidota bacterium
CTAGCGTATTTTTTCCTTCGATTTAGCTATTAAACAATGTCAATTTCGGGGTGTGGCGCATCCCGATAGCTATCGAGGAGGCTAGCGTATTTGTTTCCTACGATTTAGCTATTAAACAATGTCGATTTCGGGGTGTGGCGCATCCCGATAGCTATCGCGGAGGCTAGCGTATTTGTTTCCTACGATTTAGCTATTAAACAATGTCGATTTCGGGGTGTGGCGCAGTTGGCTAGCGTACTTGCATGGGGTGCAAGTGGTCGCCCGTTCGAGTCGGGCCACCCCGACAAAATGGGTAACAACCCAAAATAAAAGCTCGTAAATCATAAGATTTACGAGCTTTTTTTACTTTCTGATACAAAATCGAAAACAATTATTTTCAACCAAAATGTGACCTATTCGGATACCAAAATTAAATTTTACTTTTGGGTCATCAACTAGTCCCTAACTTACCATCAAATGAATGAGTTATTTAAAAACTCTGACGATTTTACATCAAGTACCTAAAAACAGGAAATTATGGCAAAGCATACTCCCAAGATATTGCAACAACCAATATTTTTTTAATATTTACGATCGATTAAAATTTTTCAAATTCAGAATCGTCCATGGAACTTAGTTTAATGTTTACACCTTTACCTGTTGGCTTAGGAATGGTTTTATTGCGTTGAAAATTTGTTATTGGAGCTTTTCTAATTTCCGGTTTCGAAGTTTTATTCTGAACTTTTGTTTTAAACCGATCGTCGTTCACTTTAATCGAATCAACTTTAAAATAAAGAATAAGGTCTTTTAGCTGCTCGGCCTGGCTTGCTAACTCCTCGGCTCCTGTGGCTAATTCTTCACTGGCAGCAGCGTTTTGCTGGGTAACATCGTTTAATTGTTGAATAGCACTATTTACCTGATCCGTTCCATTGCTTTGTTCTAAGCTGGCGGCAGCAATTTCCTGAACGAGCTTGGTTGTTTTGTTTACTTCCGGCAGTATCTCGTTGAGTTTTAATCCTGCACCTTCTACTAAATCAACACTTTTATGGGCTATGCTCACAATTTCGTCGGCAGCAATTTTACTTCGTTCTGCTAATTTTCGAACCTCGGCGGCTACAACAGCAAATCCACGGCCATGCTCTCCGGCACGGGCTGCTTCAACGGCAGCATTTAAAGCCAGAATATTGGTTTGGAAAGCGATATCGTTGATGATCATTATTTTTTCGGAAATAATGCGTGTCGCATCTACAGCTTTTGCAGAGCGTTCTGATACATCCTGAATACCCTGGAGCGCAGATGTAGAAATCGATTCGGTTTGCCGTGCATTATCCGTATTTTGATTAATGTTCCCGGCAATCTGTTCCATAGTGGATGATACTTCTTCTACCGACGATGCCTGCTCGTTAGCACCCTGAGATAATTGCTGCGAAGTGCTGCTTATCTCCTGACTTGCCGAGGCAATGCTGTTTGCTCCAGTTATAATATCACCCACAATTTCACGGAGTTTAACTACCATGTTGTTTAATGCAGTTACTAATTCTCCAACTTCATCTTTTTGGTCCAGATCAATAGTCGTATTTAAATCACCATCCGAAATCTGTTTAGCCAGAGCAACTCCTTTTTGAAGGGCTTTGCTGATAGATTTACTTATTAGTGAGGTTATCAGAACGAATAATCCGATTCCAAGCAAAATTGCAATAAGAATGATTGTACGAACACGATTGATTATATCAAAAAGCTCCTGTTCATAAATTGATACTGATACGTAACTTTGTATGCTTTCGATGAACTTAAAATATTGATATTTTGTTTTCCCCTGCCACTCATACTTAGTTTTTCCTTCGTTCGCTCCGTAGGATTTTAATTGTTTGAAAAATTCATCGTTAGCAGAGTTCTTTCCTTCGCTGGTTGGGTGTATTATAAAGTTGCCTTCATTGTCAATCACAAAGGGATATCCTGATTCGAAATACTTTTTTGAGTGGAAAAGTTCCTTTAAAGCGCTTAAATCTTTTTCAGGAACTCCCATACCCAGCATTCCAATAACTTTGTCGTCAAACTTTATTGCTGAGTACGATGTTAGGAACCAATCATCTATAACAATTGATCTTCCGTTGAATTGAGCTCCACTTTCAATTGTTTTTACCACTTCTGAACTGTTTTCAACTAAAGTGCCTATCTGTCTATTCCCATTTTTATCTTTAACTGAGGTTGATATTCGCAGGTAACCATTGCTTGTTTTCGTAAAAATTGATACAGCTGCTCCGGTTAACCTATTAATATCATCAACAAAATCGCTATTATTCGAAAGAAGATTGCCATTAATCATCCAATTTGACGTATTAGCATCCTGCGAATTCGAAAATTGAATTCCTCCTTGTCTGGATAAAAGGGCTTCCGTAATTCCAAGTGATTTTTTTACATCGCCAGAATTGTCTTTAAGCTCAGATTCAATTATTCTCGATAAGTCATCCACCTGTTCTTTCATGCGAAGATCAGTATCTTCCTGAATCTTTTTCTTTTGAAGATTAATGGTGATTACTCCTATGGTGCCAATAATTACAATCATTACCAGGCTTAACACCAGGTTTAGCCTCATCCCGATTTTCATGTTGTTCAAAAATTTCATAGCATCTTTCTATTTAAATATATTAATATCTATATATACTTATTATTAAATACAAAGTTTGATTATTTTTAATCTTTTTAAAAAAATATTAAACAATAAGGCAAAAATTTGGAAATAATATAATTTCATCCCTCCTGAAAGTTCAAGCTGGCAATCCATGATGACTTGAGCTCCCGCATTTTCAATGCTGCTTAGTTAAATATAAGCTTTTGTTTAAAACGATAGCGCGCATTTGCATTATATGCAATACTATGTGCCACGCGTTGAAAACTCACTCCAATTATTCGATAACTAAAAAGCCTTGTTAAAACATACCTAAAATCAGCTATATTTTATATTAAGATACGGAGAAATTCGCATTTTTCCAAAAAATAAAAATAATATAATGGGTTTAGAAATAATACTATTAAATTCATTATCTATATCATATAACAAATAAGTGTACTATTATTACTGAATAATTATTTTTCTGGAGACCATCATTCCGTCTTTCATAATTAACTTTAAAAAATACAATCCTTTAAAAGTGGCCGGAAATTTAATAGTCACGTTAGATTCATTGGTATTAGAATGGTAGCCCGATAGTTCTTTTCCATCAACCGAAAACAAAGCAATTTTAACCGGCAGGTAAGCACCTGGCAGTTCGATATAGATTGTTTCTTCCGTTGGATTCGGATAAATCCGAACTTCTGCGGCCGCATCGTTTATCCCCGTCGATAATGCCCATTGGGTTTTTAACTTTTCAATCTGCGGAACTGAAATTTCTTTGTCCCATACTTTTACTTCATCAATATTTCCGCGGAGGGCATACAACGTTTCAACATTGTCCATCCTACCTATTGTAAATGGTTTTTCAGATGATTGAAGGGTTCCGGAGAATGATTTAAATGTATCCAGTATCCCATCTACATATAGTTCCATAGAATAACCGGTATAAAGGGCTGTAATGTGGTAATAACGATTAAGTTCAATTGGAAAGGAACCATCAAGGTCGGCAACACCGGCGCTGGTTTTGACTGTCCACCGCAACAGTCCTTCGGGAGTAATAGAAAGTTTGTACCGTTGCTGCCACGATCCATGCGAAATAATAAACCTTTCTGAACCCAATTGTTCGCATTTTACCCAACAGCTTAGGCTAACTGCATCGATAAAGTTTAAATCGTTGTTATTTTCGGTATAAATAATGTTTTGTCCTGCTGTAAATTTATAAGCAAGAGAGGGCAAACCTCTGGCATCATCGGTTTTACTGACCCCGGTTGCAGTTGCATGAAACCTGTCGCTTATGGCATTTTGATTATTTGAATCAAAAGGATACCAGATTAAAGGTGCTTGCTCGGCATCACTGGTGTCTTTAACTAACACATTCGCCGTAACTGTTGTTGAAAGTTTATATTGACCGGTTACTTTTACTGTAATAGAACCTACCGAAGCAGTTGCGGGAGCATTCCAGGTTACTGAACTCCCGGTAGGCTGGTTTAAAGTACCGCTGGAAGCACTCCATACATATTGTAACGTATCGCCAGGCGCAGGTTCAACAATGGCTGTAAATAAGTTTTGGGCGCTAATTGTAGTGTATTTTGATTCAGCCTGAATGCCTTTTACTGCAGGGGGAACCGGGAGATTTTCCCGTATTTGAAGATGAAGTGTATCTTCTGTAGCTAGTCCGTTTACAGTAACCCTGCATTTTAGTACCGATTCGAATTGACTACCCGGGGCAGTCAGTTGCACTTGCGATGCAATTTTATCTGCAATCAAAATATCGTTTAAAAACCACTCAAACTTTATTTGGTCGCCAACCTTACTGTTACCTGGTTCGCAATAAGCTGTGAAAAGTGAATTTATGAGTATGGGGTTACTGTCTACCGATAGCGCTTTTATATAGGTATTTTCAGAATAAACATATTGATAATGGTAATCAAGAATATCATCCCCGGCATATAGTTTTCCGGTGTTTGAGGAAGGAATGAGAGTAGAGGAATACAGACGAACCAGTCGGACTTCTCCGGCGGGAATTGTTAACTGGAAAGTTCCGGAAGCTCCGGAGGATAAAATGGTTTCGGTAATAGCATCGTAAACACCGAAATTTCCTGACGGAAGATTTAGGCTAACTTGTTTAGATAATGTTGTAGGATTTAAGTACAGATAAGTTGGCAACGAATTATCGCCATAAAAATCTGTTTTATTAAGGTCGATCTGAAGTATTTCAGGAACATTGGTTTTTTGCGATACTGCTGCCAGGTACCCCACACTGGAGCCGCTGTAAAGCGACAAATTCGTTGCAGCCCAGCCTCCGCTAATGGCATCCCCTGTTATAAAAGGAGTCTTACTTTGCCACGACTGTTTCATCGATTCATAAGGGACACAAGCCGAAGGATCATTTGCCGAAGCCCAGGTATATGAATCCTGATTTGCTTGAGGTAGTGCATTCCAGTAAAATAGCCGGCTGGCATTGGTAACATTTAAAATCCATTTGGCAATTGCTTTTGCATAACGTTTATCGTATTTGGGTAAAGGAGCCAGTGCGGCTGCCTGCTGAAAACCGTTCATAACAAAGGCGTAGTCGTTTCCTGCATCATTAGCCTCGCCGATTAATCCCGATACATCATACCCACCCCACGAACCTTTTATTGCACCCCAATCTCTTAAGGAGCCTTTATTGAAACACCAATCGAGCAGTTTTTGCAAAGGGTAATTTGTACCATCAACAGCATTCATTCGCGCAGCGGAAAGTGTACCATAGGGTAACTGAAGTTCGTAAGAAGGATTTGTACCAAAACCCGCTAAAAAATCCATGGCGAGCTGAGCTCCTTCAAAGTATTTTCTATTGCCGGTTTCCAGGTAAGCATTATAAAGTAACCAGGCAATACTACCTGCCGATTCTGGCTCCGGAACGCTGGTTGCAAGCGGCAACCCGGTGGACAGGTTAAAAGCCCGGTAATTCATATTCGGCAATTTCCAGGGTTTTGTGCTGCCACCTAATTGGTTAACGCAATATAACCAACGATCGGCAATGGTTGTAAACTGCCAGGAATATTCGGGTGCTGCATCTGAATAAATTGATCGGAGCTGGTAGAAATAAACATTGGGCATTATATCGTACCACCAATCGTTGCCCGATTTTGTGGAATAATTGTTCAGGTAAACGTTTTGACCATTTTTAAGGTTAAAGAAATCTTTGGTCATTATCGCCCAGTTTTTACCATTTTGATTGCTTTTATCGACTCCCACAATACTTGCCCCCACAATTGCCGGTAGAATATTAATGGCTTCGGCCTGGTTTAGGTGGTCGTCTCCCCCAACATACGTGTCGAGAAAGAGAGGAGTGTTATCGGCATAGTTAAATTGTCCTGTTGTTCCAAGGCGTGATAAGGGTAAATATTGCCCGGTTTTGTTGAGATCAAATACCAGGCTGTCATAATTAAGGGCCACCGTTTTCCAATCCCTGATTTGCAAAGGTTGCGGCAAATCGGGCATCAGATCAATCCTCGAAATACTAAGTTGTCCCTGTTGCGGGAAAATTTGGATTGTAAAGAGACAAAGCAGAAGAGGAAGGATGAAACGGTTCATTTATGTTTGGTGTAAAGGTTTTGAATAGTATTCAATACTAAAAAAAGGTAAATAGTCGGGGGCCTCATCACTGAGCAAGCATAATGATGGCGCATATATGCAAAAGCGATTACCCTAACAGAAGGTTTCAAAGCTCATAATCAAAAAAAAGGCCCAATGTGCTGCCAACTTGTTTGCCGGAACCATTGAGCCTAATCTTTCATTATTAACTAACTAACCAAACTTTTCATTTAAGGCTTTTCATCCACATAAAGTTTCGAAACCTGTCCATCAGCTAAAGCGATGTTGTAAATTTTTAACTCATCAATGGCTCCTTTGAAATAACCAAGATTATCTGCTGTAGTCCAATCCATAAAATTTGCAGCAAGCTCTGCATCAGTTGCAACACCACCAATGATAAATGGCTGTGGAGCAGGAGAAGCCAACGTTTGTGTAAGTGGTCCAATACTTTTACTGGATTCTGTCCATGTTTTTGTGAGTGTACCATTTACGTAAAACTTCAATTCCTTGGAAGTTGCATTTACAGAAACCACAATATGATTCCACTGGGCAACTTTAACAGAATTATCCGTTTCATTATCGGCATCGGTAATTCCACCATCTACTTTTTTATAAGTAAAAAATGGTTTTCCACCGCCTTGTGTTTGGAGCTTGTAACCAGTCCAATAGTTTTGTGAAACAATATAATTGTGTTCATACAACTCATCAGGTTTTACCCATACTGATATAGTTAAATTGGCAGGAAGAAAAGCCGTTGTATATGGTACTTCAAGGTGAGCACCTTTATTTACATAAATAGCTTTTCCACCTTTAACACCATCAACCCAGGTTGGAGATAAGGCCGCAGCACCCAAAATAACAGAATTACCAGCTTTAAAAGTCCCTACATGCTTCACTGTTGAATAAGCTGTTGCAGTGGTTCCGGTTCCTTCGTCGAAGTGCCAGCCGGCGTTCAGATACACTGCTTCGTCAATGTAACCATACGCTTTTAGGCTAAATGCAGTAGATGCTTCGGTTAATTGGGTAACCAGGTTATTAATTTGTTCCTGGGTAAGGGCTTTTGCAGCGGCAGTTTTAACGGTGAGTAGAACAGCTTTTACATCGTCTATCGCTGTTTGAGGATAATCGGCTGTAGTTGCAGCTGTTGTCATTGGTTCTACCGCTGCAATTAATGCGGTGAGCGCGGTTTTGTCGCCTTCAACAATTTTGTCGTCTTCTGTACATGATCCAAGGATCATCGCTGAACTTACGGCAAGCATAAGCAGCATAGTACGTGGTTTCATCAGATTTTTCATTTTCATTCTTTTTAAAATTAAATTGATGATTGATATATTAACATTGATTATTATTCTTAAGGATTAATTGCCTGATTTGCATCAACCTCGGCCTGTGGGATAGGAAAGTAACGTTTGGTATCGTAAATAAAATCTTTACCAAGCGCTGCTTCTGCAACCTCTTTTCCCCAGCGCATCAGGTCAAAATACCGATGAAATTCCTGGGCAAGCTCTACCCGTCGTTCTTTTTGGAGGACTGTTCGGAGCAAGGTCTGATCAGGTGTGGAGATATCTGCGAGCAGATCGGCAGGAGGAGTTCCGTTATAACTTGCCCTGGCGCGTTGTCTCACTTTATTGAGGTTCGATAGGGCCGAATCAGCATTGCCAATTTCATTAAAAGCTTCGGCCTTCATAAGTAAAAGGTCAGCATAGCGCAAGTAAATGTAGTTCAGGTTACCATCGCCTTTTAGCGACGAAGAAACTTCGGAAAGTGGCTGCAGGTGCTTTTTAGTGAGATAACCGGTGGCGGTAGACCAGGAGGAGCTATAGATGTCGCCATTTAGCCAGGGTTGACCATCGCGGCCAATGGAAGCGTCGAGGCGAGGATCAACTTCACTGGTAGCGCTTTTTTCAAAAGCATCTACCAGACTTTGGGTAGGAGCATTAAAATAATATCCACCTTCGGATGCAGGTGCAAACCATTGGTTTAAACCGTTCCCGGTAAAAGGGTTCTTTCCGGTAAGTTGTTGAATCTCGAAAATAGACTCGCTACTGTTTTCGTTTGCCAGCGCAAAGTTATCGGCATAATTTGGCAAAAGCTTGTATATTCCCAATGCTTCTGCTTGTTGAAAATAGTCAATTGCTACTGCCCATTTTTGTTGGTATAAACTTGCTTTTCCAAGCATCGCCAAGGCTGCACCACGGGTAGCGCGTCCTATATCCGATGAACTATAGGATACCGGTAAAACCGAAGAAGCATCTGTCAGATCCTTCTCAATTTGGGCATAAATGTCGGATACTTCGCTTAAAGGAACTTGAATAGTTGCCGAAGTAAGCTGAGGAAGCAGCTTAAGAGGTACTTTCCCGAAAATATTTACCAGGTTGAAGTAACTGTAGGCCCGTATGAATTTGGCTTCTCCAATAATACGGTTCTTCAGTCCTTCTTCCATGGTCACAGCAGGAACGTTCGCGATAACATTATTGGCGCGGGCAATAGACTCATACACAAAACTCCAGTAATTATTAGTAATTCCGTTTGTAGCATTGGTAGTGAATTCATCAATGTACGTTATCTCTGCCTGATCGCCCGGATTACCCCCTTTTACGGCATCGTCGGACGCAACATCTCCAAAAACCCATATTAAATTATTAGCACTGCTGAAACTAATGGCATTGTATACTCCATTACCAGCCTGAATAGCCTGTTTATCATTTTTATAAAAAGTACCCGACGAAAACTCCCCTTTGAGGTCTTCGGTTAGAAAATCGTTACAGGAGTTTAATACGATCGTTAAAAATGCCAAAAGCGCTATTGGTGGATAAAGCTTAAGATTCAAATTTTTTGAAGCCACTGTAGCCTTTAACTGGTTTCTGAAAGTGTTCGATATAGTATTGAATTTTCTTTTCATAGTCGATAGAATTAAAAAGTGATGTCGATTCCAAACATTACAGTCATAGCCGAAGGATATGTTCCCCAATCAATACCGGCGGCATTGTCGCCATCGTTTTTGGAGTTATCGCTTACCGTCATTTCAGGATCAAGACCAGGGAATCGTGTTAGGGTATATAGATTTGAACCCGATACATAAATTCTGGCTTTTGAAATACCTGTAATTTTGAGTGTTTTATCAGGAATGGTAAAGCCTACCTGTAAGTTTTTCAACCTCAGGTACGAACCATCCTCCAGAAATCGCGATGACGGCATAGCGTTGTTTGATTTAGCTGTCCACGATGGCCTTGGCTGTGTATTGGAAGTGCCATCTCCTGTCCACCGTTCGTCGAAATACCGCTGTGTTACAGTAAAACCGCGGTAAAACCCTTCAATGTCCTGGTTTATTTGCATATAAATTTTGTTGCCATAGGTACCCTGGAAAAACATGCTCATATCGAAATTTTTATAATTGGCAGCAAAGTTTAAACCTGCGCTCAGCATTGGGATAGCACTTCCCAGATGGACTTTGTCTTTGTTGTCGATACGCCCATCGCCGTTTTGATCTTTGAATTTTACATCGCCCGGCTTAATGTTGTTGCTCTGAAAGGCTGATAATAAAATATCGGTTGTATTTTGGAATATTCCATCCATTTCGAGCAGGTAAAAGGATCCAATTGGTTGGCCAACTTCTCCCTGTGTAGCATATTGACCGGTTTCTATTACTCCTCTTCCAATAGGAGCATCTAAACTGGCAATTTCGTTTTGCAGGAAGGCCAGGTTACCACTTAAAGTGTAACCCCAATCCTTTTTCGTTTTATGATATGCAGCTTCAAGTTCAACCCCCGTATTGGTAACTGATCCGTTATTTATCCAGGGAGGATTTGCATAGCCTACCGATGGTGGATTTGTTGCTTTTACAAGCATTCCTTCGGTAACTTTATAAAAGTAATCAAGCGATAGTGCAAATGCACCTTTCCAAAATTCGGCATCTATCCCTCCATTATATTGGAAACTGGTTTCCCATTTGAGGTTTTCATTTCCCAGGGAGCTTTGAGCATAACCGCTATAAGAAACTTCGCCAAAGGGATAGTTATAATAAGGTGAAATCCTGTCGTTGTTAGCATAGAGGCCAATATCCTGGTTTCCAACAGCACCATACCCAACACGAAGTTTAAGATTTTCGAGCCAGGAAACATCGGTAAGGAAGTTTTCCTGTTTCAGGAGCCAACCGGCAGAAAATGAATAGAATGTTCCCCATTTATTATTTTTGATAAACCGCGATGAACCGTCGCGACGAAGGGTTCCCGATAAATAATATTTCCCTTTATAATCGTAATTTAACCTACCAAAAAAAGATGCCAATGTAGAAGCCCAGGCACCTTGACTGCTGATTTTATTTCCGATACCATTTCCTATATAGATTAGCTCTTCCTGCTCAATGGGGAAATTCATATCGCTGGCATATAAAGCTTTTCCGCTGTTACTGATAGCCTCAAATCCCAGCATGGCAGTAATAGTATGGTCTTCCCCAATCTTGGTTTCGTAGTTCAGGACGTTGTTCACTGTCCAGTTAAAAATGCGTTCGTTGCTGATATTTAAACCGTTTACAGCATCTATTCGGTTTAGGGTTCCCCAGGTACGGTTGAAACGGCGGCTATTGGAATTGCGGTAATCCATCCCGAAATTGGTTGTGAAGCTAAGATTTTTAGCTAGTTTAGCCGTAAAATATGCCTTTCCAAGGTAGCTGTCGTCTTTCCGGTTATTGTCGTTATAAGCACTCATGCCAATGGGGTTATATCCATCGCCGAGGAATGAGTCAAATTTTTGGTTTCCAAAGTATTCTGCAGGCCGGTCTACAAAGGTTCCATCGTCGAACTTTATTGGAATAGCAGGATTGCGGAAAAATGCATATCTTACTACGCTGCCACCATTGCCACCAGCGCCGTCACCGGAACTTCCAATGATATCATTGCTCGAAAAACCTGCCAGCATACTAAGTCCTACAGTAAGCCATTTACTTACGTCCGTATTTACATCAATCTTCGCAGTTCCTCGCGTATAACCAGAACCCTTAATAATTCCTTTTTGGTCGAAAAGGGACGTGGAAATCATGTAATTCGTCGTTTCGTTCCCCCCTGAAATTGATAGTTCATGCGAATTCACCGGTGCTGTTTGCAGCAGCTCTTTTACATAATTAACATTGTCAAATCCTGCAGCATCTTCGGTTGTAATAAGACCGCGATGCAGGCTTTCAGGAAGGTACCCATTGTCGTTTGTTGCGGCTTCGTTATAAACAGTAATATAATCGGCTGTATTTACCATTTTGGTGAGACGTGTCGCTTTTTGGAAACCAGTTTGTCCACGATAGGTAACTTTGGTTTTACCATTTTTGCCTTTTTTTGTAGTTATAAGAACTACGCCGTTGTTGGCACGGGAGCCATATATTGCAGCAGCAGATGCATCTTTGAGAACAGTAATATTTTCGATATCGCCGGGCGAGAGAATGCTAAGCGCATCGGCAGTGGGGATATCGTCTACGATATAAAGTGGTTCGTTTCCCGAGTTGATTGATCCAACCCCCCGGATACGAACTTTTACCCCTTCGCCGGGAGCACCTGTATTTTGTGTTACCTGCACGCCAGCCGCACGGCCTTGCAATGCCTGAGCTACTCCTGCCACGGGCAAACTGGTAATCTCTTTGCTGTTTACTTTGGTTACTGCCCCCAATACATTCCGCTTTTTGGAAGTTCCATAGCCAATCACCACCAATTCGTCGAGCATTACTTGCTCGGGAACCAGCTTAACATCAATAGTTGTAAGATTTCCAGGGACTTGCTCTATTGCAGCATACCCAATGTAAGAATATACCAGTGTAGATGAATCTGCGAGTTGAGCAGAGGTTAAGCGATATTTACCATCGACATCGGTAATGGTACCCACCGTGGTCCCTTTTATTTGGATAGTAACTCCAATAAGGGTTTCTCCGGATTTGGAATCGCTTACAATTCCTTCTACTGTGCGCTGTGCAAATAGCGACAGGGAAGCTGTCGTCAGCAATATCAGTAATATCAGACTTTTCATTTTAGTTTTATTGAAAGATTTCATAGTTCTGTTTCATTTCAGGTTATTTATAGGCAATTATTGTATTTCCAGCTTTAATTATGGTTCCATCAGCTTTCAGAGAAGTTCCCGTTGGAAGCACCACAACAATAGCAGCTTCTCCGGCAGGTAATTTGATGGAAACCTTACCGCGTTGACCTTTGGCGAGATATTTTTTTGAGACGATGTCGAACAGATCGATGTTTTGTTCAGAAGCATACTTAACTGTTTTCTCATCTTTATAAGGATTATAATAGAGGTAGACAGGGTATTTATTCCCGGCATAAAAATCGGTGGCGTTGCAATCTAGCGCCAAAATTCCTTCTACCTCGGTGGTATTGACAATTGCTCCGAATACTCCTGCAATAGATGTGCTGTAAAGGCTGAACATCGATTCCTTTGGCTGACCCGGAGCCCATTTGGGGCCATCGCCTGTCGAAACCGGTGATTTATCTTTCAGGGCTGGATTATTGTAATCGTCAGTCTTTCGAATACCTTCATATCCAATGATTCCATTGGTTAGATTTTTTATTTCAGGAAGAAACTGATGGGCATTATCTACCTGATCGGGATAAAATAAGCGCGATGCATTTACCACATTCAGCATATATTTTCCAATGGCTTTAGCATATTGGGGTTCGTATTTCACCATGGGTACCAGCGGCCAGGCCATTGCGACTGAATTCATGAAAAATGCATATCCCCCACCATCGGTAATACTACCCTGTAAGCCAGATACATCGTAATCGCCCCATTTTTCGGCAATCACGCCCCAGCCATAACGGCCATCTTTCATTTGACAGCCATCAAATGTCTGATTGATTAGTTGTGTAACATCGTAATCCGTGCCTTGCTCCGCATTCAAACGCGCCGCGGTATAAACTCCAAAAGGCATAAATATTTCGTAAAAGCGGCTTTCTTTCTGGTTCACCAAGGCTTGTGCGGCACTTTTTGCTGCTTTCAGATAGCGCTCGTCTCCAAATTTCTGATAAGCGGAATACAATACATAAGCGTGTCCTCCTGCCGCATCTTGTTGCCAGGGAACATTGTTACGCATCCCTTTCATTTGGGCATAATCGAAATAGGAATAATCGTAGTTGCCCTTCAACACCGAGTCGGCTTTGTAAAACTGCTCGGCAATGGTATGTTGAATATATTCTGTATTATCAACCTGGGGAAAGAGTGCAGCAACTCCATAATATAACACATTGGGATAAAGATCGTACCACCAGTCGCGGCCATATCCACCACCGGCCATGGCAACTTCCGGATTGGTGTTGTTCATTATAATATTCCATTTGGTATCGCTGTTGAAATAGCTTTGCGCCATTTTTACATAGTTGTACCCATGCTGATTTGTTTTGTCGATTCCGATTAAACCTGCACTTAGCAGAGAATTCAACGAAGTAAGTGCTTCATGAAACTCCCCATTATTTTTATTTGGCCCCTGGCGTACATCGCCAATAACGGTATAGAGGCCATATGTAACCTGATTGATATTTCTTCGGGAACTATCGTGCCAGATGAGTGGGCCAAACGATGCGGAACTGTTGAAGTTGTATACCAAACTATCGAATTGCTTTGTTTTTTTCTTCCAATCGATAATCTTCAGTGGCTGAGGAACGCCAGGCATCTGATCAATGCGGGGTATGGACGTTTGAGCTACCGACAAACCAGTTTGTGGAATGCAGGAATAAATTCCGGCGGATAGAATCAGTGTGAGTAATAAGAATAATCGTTTTATCATTTTTCTTCGGAATATGAGTGTTTCATAATGTTTTTTGCCAATGGTATAGAGATCATCTGCAGCACAGCTACAATAATTAGGGAATAGCGTAAAGCAAAGGTTTCGGAAACATAGAATGCCAGGAAGATAAATAATCCCAAGCCTGCTACCCTGCCAGCATACAGACCGAACTCGTGGTTAAGTATATAAGCGTATTGATTCCGGTTTTCGCGTTTCGAAACGACATCGATCACCTTCATCATTATTGGATAATATGCGAGGTCGTGCAACGGTTGAAAGAATACTTTGCATAAAACAAACACCATTACGCCGATCATGGAAAGTTCGATACCGTTAACAATAGTGCCAATTAAGAATAGGGTAATTCCAAAACCAAAAATGAGTATGCGGTGCTTGGGTTTTGCAAAACGGCCGAGTAAGTAAATGAGAATAGCTGTTAATCCGCCACTTATTCCCTGAATAAGCCCAAGAGAGCCTTCTTTCCCCACATATTTCATTATGAGCATAGCGGGTGCTGTTACCAGGAAACCCTGGACCAGACCTTTTAGTGCCGCTAAAAGTATTTGTTTGTTCCAAAGCTTGTCGAACCGAAAGAACAAAAAATCTTTCTGAACAGGATTTGTAAACTTGCCACGGGCCAATGAGAAACAGGCTAATATGGTAATAATAAATACGATAATGGTAACAATGCGGTAACCTTTATAAACATTGAATTCTATTCCGAATAGCTGCATGCCATCCATCGAGGCCAATAAAGCGCCAATAGCTAACGGTATGGTGATATTAGCAATGGTAAAGAAGAACGATTCGAGTCCGAAAAAGTAATTACGGTTTTCGTCCTGGGTGGTATTTAAAGCCATTAGGTAGCGGTTGGTCCAGAAGAATCCGGAAGCAGCGCCTATTAATGTTCCCGAAGCGATTAATCCTACCAGGGTGATGTCTTTTACAAACATCATCCCAACCATAGAAAGTCCGCTGAGCAAAATCCCAAAACTATAAAGGTGTGCAACTTTGAATTTTTTTAGTAAAAAACCATTCGTAAGGGAGGTTATGATAATGCCGGTATACATGGCAACCTGAAAAATGGCTACATAGCTGGTATCGGCAAAATAACGCATAATGTATGCTGCCATAAAAATCTCCACTACCGGCAATACAAGCGCGTAGAGCATATTGGTGATAAGCAACACCCGCATGTTGTGAGGCATCGATTGAAAAAAGCGGAATTCGGTAGTCAATTTTGCAATCATTTTATTTTAAAGTTTTAGGTAAAGCATGTCGCTATAATTCTTTTTTATAATCGGGATCCATATCAGGAGTGCGAAGGCCTGCAACTTCATTGGCCATCAGTATAAAAACATTCCAGCACAACCCTCGTGTTGAAGGCCACCAGCTATCGGTGGTAATCCATTTTGTAGGAATAAATTCTTTGCTAAATGGCCATTTGGGGTTTTGGTAAATTTCGGCCCAAACCCGGTTTTCCATCAATAAGGTTGCTTTTTCCCAGCCGTGTTTTAAGCCGGTTACATACGCACAATACTCGGGTCTGAACCAACTGCCACCGTTGTAATAATACCCGTCGCTTTTACCGTTGCTGTAATTGTCTTCGCCAAATTTTTCAAATGGCTGATAATCTCCGGTGAGGTAAGAAAAGCCCTTTGCATTGTTTGTTAACCGCACGCAAATAGGCGCAGTAGTGCCATATTCGGGGTGTGGTGAGTTGGGAACTTTGTTTAGAATTGGAATTTGATTCAAATGATTGACTACCATTTCGTCCGTTAAGATGGGGCGGTTAAATAACCATAAGGAAAAGAATTCTGGTTCCAGATCGGTAAGCGTAATGATATCAGGAAAATTCCGGTCGAACATCATATGCTTTCGTTCTGTATCATAAAAATTCCGGTATGCTTGTTCGGCCTTTTGAATATAGGTTTCGGAAATATCAAAACCCAATTCTTTGATTGTTCGTAATGCGATGGCCAGCATACCTTGGTTAACACCCAGCCGGTCAGTTTTTGGGTTAAAATCGACAATATCTACCTGACTTAACGAAAAGTGCGCTTTGCATTTCCCATCACCGTCGTCATCAAATTCGTTCAAAACATACGCTACCGCTTTTTTAATTTTTTCCTGTGGCAGGGTAACGCCGAAACGCCGTTTGTTCATCATCGCCCAGATAAGCCATGTAATGGTAGCCTCGTTATCCTTAGCCTCCACGGAACCCATAAGTGGTGTGATAATAGTGCCAATTCCTCCTTTGGAAGTTTGTGTTTTACCCCATTGTTCCCAGATGGCAATGTTCAATGCTTTGTTGTATGATGCTACCGTTGCGAAAAATGAATCGCGATTGTACATATCCGGTGCATAATTCATATTGGGCACATTAAACGGCGTAAAATTGTTTATATCGGTGATCCATGTGAGCATATTGAAATTTGCATACAGCATTTTTTCTATTTGCGTTCCGTTGAATCCTTTCCCTTCGGCAAGGCGTGACTGGGAAGAGATCATGAATTGCTGGTGCGATTTCCAGGGCTCCACAAAAACATACGTTGTTTTCGTTACTGTATCGCCTATGGGAAGGACGTTGTATGGTTCCTGCTGAGGTTTGTGTTCTGTAAATTGAAGGTCTTTAATCTGAAGGTTACATTCCTTCCCTGATTGTGTACCAATAAACATTGACACTGAATCATTTTCAATATATGGGACTAATATGCTACCAACAAAAAGCGTCCAATCGTTTTCTATTGCCGGAAAATTATCAATGTACTTTACCCCATCTTCCAATTCGATGGTCTTTTTCCTATTCTTCATTCTGAAAAGCTTTAATGCCACCGGCACATTCCCTTTGCACAAAAACGAAATGGTATATACCTTCTGATCCTTTAGGGGAGTGATGAATTCAATTCCTGCCCTTCCTCCCGGATGACCGGTTATTGAAATTACTCCATTCTCTTCCTTTATTTCGGCATTGCCTTCCTTTTGAAAGTCATTTGTCGTTTTTAAAAGCTTGACTTCACCGGCATCGAGGTTATACATTTCACCAAATGTTTGTTTGACGAAATGATAGTTTTGTGTTCTATCGGATAAACTGGCAACGGAAAATAAATTAGGATCTGGCAATCGGCGCATCCCTACAAATCCACCGCCACGCCCGCTAAACCGGCGACGTGTATTTCGGGTGAACTGATTTTTGTACCCGGCATCGGTCAAAAAACCGACTACATAGTTGTCGGGAGTAATAAACCCGGCAGCAGGAAACATTTCGTGAACAAAACCGCCCGGAAAGCTATCGTACTCAAACGTTACATAGCGCAATGGGATTTGTGTCGGCCTTGCCGTTTGTTCCAATATATAGAGCATATCGGGCATGGAAGGCTGAAACAACTCTAAAGTCTTTTTTATTATATTGGCATTGATTACCTCGTATGTTACTGCAACGGTTATATTGGCATCGAACTCTTTGATATAGGAATCGCTTTTTAAGGTAATCGTTTTTTCATTGCCTGACCAGGTTTGGCCATTCCATCGGATATCTGCATACGTACTCAGATCGTGATTATAAAGTTGCAGGGAGAATTCTTCGGAATTTGTTACGATTGCTTTGCCTCCGTTGTAAATATCCACATGAAATCCAATCTGATCATTTCCGGCAACTTTAAGTGAAAGCTGCTGAGCGAAGGCGCCTGAGTTGGTTAGGAATGAAACCAGGCAAAGGAAAAAGATTGATAATATGTTTTTATGTAGTAGCATTTTCTATTTATCTAAAGAGCAGTTAAATGAGGGTAGCAAGTATTTCGCGAATGGAGAACCGGGCGCCACAAATCACCTCATCGCTGGCTCCGTAATACATAAATATGTCGTCGCCTTTCACATAGTGACCATTGGTAAATACTACATTTCCAAAGAAGCCGGTTTGTTCGTAGGTCTGAACAGGTTCCATAATTGGTTCAATACTGCGGGCGAGTACTTTAGATGGATCATTGATGTCGAGCAGCAAGGCCCCCAGGCAATAGCGATGGTCGCTATTTGCTCCATGGTAAATTTCGAGCCAGCCTTTGTCTGTCCGAATAGGTGCTCCACCGGCACCCACGCGTTTCGAATCCCACATTTGTGGACGCACAGTGGCGATACATTTATGTTGCCCCCAATGAATCAGGTCGGGCGATTGAGCCAGCCAGATATAATTACCACCTAATTCAGGACTGCTGGGGCGGTGCAGGGCATAATATTTTCCATTTATCTTTTCTTCGAAAATAGCACAATCCTTATTATGCGGCGGGAAAATCATTCCTTCGCGACTAAAGTTTTTCCAGTCCCTGGTTCGTATCAGTCCAACGCCTACACCAAATTCGGATACTTCGGTAAACGACAGGCAAAACTCGTTGGCCATGGTGGCAACCCGGCAGTCCTCGATACCAAAAGTCTCCAGTTCCCCTTTTCCGAAAATTGGAAGATACCCTTCGGCTTCGTGAAAATGAATACCATCGTCGCTGCAAACAAGGCGAAGGTAGGAAAGAGTAGTCAGGTAATCTTTTTTCTTATAATTAATGACGCGGGGATCGGTAGCATCTAAATCGGGATCGTTTTTATCGAAGCTCAGAATTTCGATTTCGCCTTTATTATTATAGACCGGGAAACTAATTTTATTTTCGATTTGTTTGGGCCGTTCAGCTACTCGTAAAAGGAGCCATATTTTTCCGTCGAATTGAAATACGCCCGGGTTAAGCAGGCAAACTATTTCCATGCCATCAATTCCGGGTTTTAAATCGGCCGGTCGAAGGAGAGGATTCTGTGTGAATCGTTTTGCGATATCCATAAGATAGGTAGTTTAATCGGAAACAAAGCTACGTTCGTTTGCAGAAAATGGCTGGCCGCTCCGTTCCCGATCTTGTCCGGCAGAGTGCAAAATGAGTGGTTTTTGGGAAGATTCTCAACAATGTCCAGGTTAAATTTGGTATGTAGTCGCTCTTTTCATCAATAATTATTCTTAAATCTTCACAAAGAGCTCGTGCGCGTTTATAGAGAATACCAGCTCTTTCTAAACATAACAACGTTGGATTTTTAGCATTCCTGTTAGAGAACAAAACCGGCATATTTCTGTTTTTTAAAAATGATAAAACTCGAAGTCTAACTGAATTTAATAATTCGCAAAATGCAAACTATATTAGGCGCCAACGGAACCATTGGATCGGTGCTGGCCAGAGAACTTACTGCTTATACCAGCAAAATACGATTAGTGAGCCGAAATCCTAAAAAAGTAAATGAAACAGATGAATTATTCCCTGCCGATTTATCTGATGTAAATCAGGTTGAAAAGGCCATAGCCGGATCAGAGGTAGTTTACCTGTTAGTTGGTTTTGACTACAGCGTAAAAGTATGGCAGGAAAAGTGGCCAAAACTAATGCGCGCCTCAATTGATGCTTGTATAAAACATAATGCCAGGCTCGTATTTTTCGACAATGTTTATATGTACGACAAAAGTGCCATTCCGCATATGACAGAGGAATCTCCGATTAACCCTCCAAGCCAAAAAGGGAAGGTTCGAAAGGAAATAGCCGAAATGCTTTTAAATGAAGTAAAAAGTGGAAAATTAACAGCTTTAATTGCGCGATCCGCCGATTTTTACGGACCCAATAACGATAAAAGCTTTTTAATTGAAGTAGTATTCAAAAACCTAAAAAAAGGGAAAAAGCCAAATTGGTTTATGGATGGAAACAAAAAGCATTCGTTTACCTACACTCCTGATGCCGCCAAAGCAACTGCTCTTTTGGGAAATACTGCCGATGCTTACAACCAGGTTTGGCATTTACCAACCGATAAAAACGCCCTTACCGGAAATGAAATGATAGCGTTGTTTTCGAAAGAAATGAATGTTGAAGGGAAACCTTTTGTTTTGCCTATGTGGTTCATAAAAGTCTTAGGTGTATTTATACCCTTTATGAGAGAAATGCCCGAAATGATGTATCAATACGACCGGGATTACTATTTTGATTCTTCCAAATTCGATAATAGGTTTAATTTTCAAACAACGTCCTATGCCGAAGGGGTCAAAAAAACAGTTGAACTTATGAAATGATATTATTGAAAGAAGATTCTACTCCGAAAAGTCTTTTACCCCCTAATCCCCAAATGGGGGACTTTAAAATTCAATGATTTTCAGATGGTTCCCTGGAGGGGTTAGGGGTAAAAAAGATGAAAATCATTGAATTTTGACTTTTCGGAGTGGACTCAAG
>JAIFLU010000295.1 GCA_020048915.1 Bacteroidota bacterium
TGATTGTTTCTAACTTTTGAATTTCAACAGGTAGCTCAACGGAATTTCCCTCTGCTGGTTGTAATAAATTGGCACCTGGATGCAGAATATTGCCATGAGCTGGCTGGTATATCGTATTACCGGTTCTGTTTTTCTTTTAGGGGTTGTTGGTTTTGCCAATCAAATACCTAGTTTTTTTTTCTCGCCCATTGCTGGAGTAATATCCGATAATTATAACCGCCGTCGAATTATGATATGGACGCAAGTACTTTTTATGGTTCAGGCGTTGCTGTTTGCCGGGTTAACTTATTTCGGGCTGATTGAGGTTTGGCATATTATTGTGCTAAGCTTGCTATTTGGCTTTATTACTGTATTTGATACTCCTGCCAGACAAGCTTTAGTTGTGGAATTGGTAAGCGATCGCGAAAACCTTGGAAATGCTATTGCCCTTAACTCAGCCATGTTTAATGGAGCCCGGCTTATTGGGCCGGGTATTGCCGGTATGGTTATAGCTTACACCGGGGAGGCTGTTTGTTTTCTGATAAATGCCGCCAGCTTTTCGGTAATTATTATTGCCCTTTTTCAGATAAAAGCCGGACACCGTATTGTCAGAACCGGTAAATCTGAGCTGTTTAATGATCTGAAATCGGGATATCGCTATACATTTGGCAGTCCTTCCATTAAGTTTTTAATCATTGTATTATCTATTATTAGTTTAATGGGCTTACCATTTTTTGTGCTGCTTCCTGCATATGCAAGGGAGGTTCTTCAGGGAGATAGCAAGACACTGGGATTCCTGATGTCATCAGCTGGGGTAGGAGCCTTACTGGCAGCTTTATTTTTGGCATCCCGATCTGGGACCAGGGGACTGCCCAAAATTATTTCTATAACATTATTATTGTTTGGTGCGAGTATAATTGGACTTTCAGTTTTCCATAATTCCTTGGCAGCTTATATTCTGATGTTTTTTAGTGGGTTTGGCATGGTCGCAGCCATTGCCGGAATAAATACATTGATACAATTTATTATTAGCGACGAAATGCGCGGCAGAGTGATGGGGTTTTATGCTATTGCCTTAATGGGAATGAATCCTGTGGGAAGCTTTTTAGCGGGAACCTCGGCTAGCACTATAGGTCTACAATATACCCTTTTTATTGGAGGTTTAATTTGTCTGTTAACTGGATTCTATTTTGGAGGAAATCGAAAGATTCTTAAGCAGTGGGCTTAACGAATGTTCATTGCCAGTTCGCCCTTAGAATAATATCCTCGAAATAAGAGTTTCCCGTTCTCATCATAACGGGCCCATTTCCCATCCATCTCACTTTGTTTATAACTTCCTGAATATTCTATTTTCCCGTTTTTAAAATAGCAAATATATTCTCCATTAAGTAAACCCTTTTGAAAATGAAAAACATGGTGTACTATTTTGGAATTGGTATAATATACTATGCATTCACCAGTATATGGTTTTTGAGCATCCGCGAGATAATAAATATCATTCGTAATTTGATCCTCTGAGAGGATGATACTTTTAGATCCGCAACCAGCAATTATCAGAAGTAAAAGAATTCCGCAATAAGAATGTATTAGTTTCATACGCGTAAGTTTTTTACCGAGGATACGAAAGCCGGATATAAGCGTTTGTTTTTCTTGATGAACAGCAGAAAAGTGTTGAGTAAAAAAACAGCAAAACATTTTTCAGGCAGTCAACCTTTGTTTTACATTATTGTTCTTAATTAAAACACACATTTACTATTTCAATTTTGAAACCTTCTTTTTATTATTTAATCAGTTGTTATAGTAGTTAATTTCATGCAGGTTTCAATATTTTTTAATCCATAAAACATTTAATCATGAAACAGTTTTTTTTATTTTTTACTTTCTTGTTATCAATAAATCTTGTTGCGCAGGAAACTCACCTCAAAAACCTGAAACAGCTTACATATGGAGGCGACAATGCCGAAGCATATTTCAGTTTTGACGGGAAATTCCTTAGTTTTCAAAGCAATAATAAAGCCTGGGGGTTGAATTGCGATCAGATTTTCAACCTTGATATCGATAAAGCATCCTTAGATACTACCTATAAACCGCAACTTATTAGTACGGGAAAGGGCCGAACAACATGCAGCTATTTCTTGCCCGACAACAATTTTATCCTCTATGCCTCAACCCATGCCGGAGGTGATGATTGTCCGGAAGCTCCGGAAGTTCAAGGGAAGTATCTTTGGGCTGTTTATAATTCCTATGATATTTTTGTTGCTGATTTGAAAGGTAAAGTTGTAAAGCAGCTTACAAGTACCCCTGGCTACGATGCAGAGGCAACTGTTTCACCAAAAGGCGATAAGATTGTTTTTACCAGTGATCGCAGCGGCGATTTGGAGTTGTGGACCATGAATATGGATGGTACCAATCAAAAACAAATCACTTTTGGGTTGGGATATGACGGAGGTGCTTTTTTCTCCCCTGATGGTAAAAAACTGGTTTTTCGGGCATCGCGACCACAAACCAACGAAGAAGTCAAAGAATATAAGGAACTGCTTTCGAAAGGCTTGGTAGCTCCTTCGAGTATGGAAATATTTGTTTGTGATATTGATGGAAGTAATCTCACCCAAATTACACATTTGGGAAAGGCTAACTGGGCGCCTTTTTTTCATCCATCAGGTAAGAAAATCCTTTTTTCGAGCAATCACCATTCTCAGAGAGGTTACGACTTCCAGCTTTATATAATCAATCTAGATGGTACTGGGCTTGAACAAATTACGAAGGCAAGTATTTTTAATGCATTCCCCATGTTTTCTCCCGATGGCAAGAAACTGGTTTTTTCGTCCAATCGCAATAATCATGGAACACGGGATACCAATTTATTTATAGCCGATTGGGTAGATTAATCTGGATGTTTGGAAATTATCGAATAATATTTACCCACTGATGTTCTTAAAACAAGAGGGCTTCAGTGGGTATTTTATTTATTTACTTATACATATTTTTTGCCCGAACCTCTTTTTGAAAAAGCGTTTTTGGGTCATTAAAGAATTTCACAAAGTCATCAGAACTTGGATGTCCTTTATAAGGGGCAAAGGCGGCATCGGCATTTTGCCATGGATTTCTCCAAACTAATACATACGATAAGTCATAAGGTTTCAATGTTTCTAACAAGGTCTTGGTCCACCATTCGGTGTTTTTAGCAATTGGTCCACCCGTTTCACTTACCGCGCCAATCTTGTTTTTTTCTGAAGCAATCTTTGAAACAATACTGGCACAATTTTTCAGTACACCTGGAAATTCCGGTCCACGATCATAAAGATCAAAAGCTACCATATCGATAATATCATCACCCGGGTAGCGATCCAGGTATTCTTCACGGGTATTAAACCGGTCAGTTGAATATGCGTAAAGGAGATGGTGGATATTTTTGGTGTCGCGAAGGTAGCTTACAGTATAGCGCCATAAAGCTTTGTAATCATCAACAGAACAAAGGTCCTTGCCCCACCAGAACCAACTACCGGTATGTTCATGAAAAGGACGAAAGATTACCGGAATATATTTTCCGTCTTCAGCTTTGAGGGTAAGCATAAATTCTGCTACTTTATCCAAATATTGAACAAAGAGTTGGTTTTTTTCTCCTCCAGGTAAGATGGATGCAACTACCTTTTTTGAGGAAACATCCCAGGCCGACCCTCCCGTAAGAGGATTCCGCAAGTGCCAGCTAATGGTATTAATACCTCCGTTTTTGTGTACAAGCTTTATCCAGTTCTGAATTTTATCAAAATGTACGGAATCGAGACTATATTTATCTCCAAGTTCAAGGTGACCAAGTTCCCAGCCACAAACGGCCGGATAGTCACCGCAAACATCTTTTACATCCGACCGTCCTTCTTCGTAAACCCATCCTTTCCCATAAGGAAGGGCATCCTGATGACCGAACATCAGGCCTTGATGCTGCAAATTCATTAAGTTACGATATAAGTTTATTGTTTCTTTGGTGGCCTTAGCGTCAGTAGGAACAATTGTTTGGGATTGAACGGAAAGGCACAATACCATCGTTATAGCGAAAAGTAAATGCTTCATAATAGTTAGTTTTAATAGTTGGTTACGAAGTTATTGAATTTTTCTTTCATAAACCTGAAAGGCAAAACTGTATAAATGTTTTTCGTCGGCTGAATGTTTCTCGGAAGATTTTAAATCCCAAATCGCCAGGTCTATTTCAGGGAAAAAGATATCGGCCTCAAAACTATGGTGGACTTGGGTAATATATAATTTTTGGGCAATGGGCATAAATTGCCGGTAAACGGAACCTCCTCCCATAATAAAATTTTCTTTTTCATAATCCATCTTTTCGATAGCTTCATCAATAGAATAAGCCATCTCACACCCTTCAATCCGGTCGTTGCTATCATCGGAAATAACAATATTTTTCCGTTTGGGAAGCGGACGTAGCGGCAACGAATAAAAAGTATTTTTACCCATAATAACATCGCAACCTGTGGTGTTTTTTTTAAACCATTTCAGGTCATCGGGAAGATGCCATAATAATTGATTGTCTTTTCCGATGGCATAATTTTCGGCAATGGCTACTATGATGGATATCTGCTTCATTTGAGAACAATTATATGATAATAAAACCAGGCTTTATATGGAAATTTCTCCTTTGATATGGGGATGCGACTGGTAGTTTTCGAGCTGAAAATCGGCAAAGTCGAAATCAAAAATGTTTTTAATTTCAGGGTTAATTTTCAAAGTAGAAAGTGGTTTAGGTTCCCGGGTTAGTTGAAGTTTCACCTGTTCCATATGGTTAAGGTAAATATGGGCATCGCCCAGGGTATGAATAAAATCGCCGGGTTCCAGTCCGGTAACCTGAGCAACCATTAAAGTAAGCAAGGCGTAGGATGCTATATTAAAAGGTACCCCAAGAAAAATGTCTGCACTACGCTGATACATGGAGCATGAGAGTTTTCCGTTGGCTACATAAAATTGAAACATTACATGGCAAGGTGGTAGCGCCATGTTTCCCAAGTCGGCGACATTCCATGCACTAACAATATGACGGCGCGAATCGGGATTCTTTTTTATCGACTCTATTACCTGAGTTATCTGATCAATACCTTCTCCGTTGTAAGAAGGCCATGAGCGCCACTGATATCCGTAAACATGCCCAAGTTCCCCCTGGGTATCTGCCCATTCGTTCCATATACTTACCCCGTGTTCGGTGAGATAGCGAACGTTGGTTTCGCCTTTTAAAAACCAAAGCAGTTCATATAGAATTGATTTTAAGTGAAGTTTTTTGGTGGTGAGCAAAGGAAATCCGGTAGATAGGTCAAAACGCATCTGGTAACCAAAAACGCTAATGGTTCCGGTACCTGTACGATCGTTTTTTTCAGCGCCATTTTTTAAAACATGGTCCAGTAAATCAAGATATTGCTTCATTTTATGCTGTGTGTTTTTTGAAATCTCAGGACGCTAAAGTACAAAATTCGGTTAAGGTCAAAGGTGAGCCTGAAGTCTATTTTTCAACAAAATTCTAACTCCCCAAACCACAACGATTGCCAAAAAAATTCGTGGAAAGGTTATCCAAAAAGCATTCACGCCAATGGCCATAAACAATAATGTATCTTCCAAAAGCGAATGCGATACAGCAATATGATGGTTTAGCAGGTTTGCTTCGTACTTATTTACTTTCCCCGATTTCACATACTCAACTAAAATGGCCGAGCCCCATGCCAACCCTACAACATTAGCCACCAACCACATAAATGAACTTTGAAGCGGAAGTCCAAAAAGTCTCATAAGCGGTTTCATCCCTTTAGACAGAAGATCCAATATTTTATATTCATCCAATACATTATGAAGCACCTGCAAGCTTATAATGATAATAATGATTTTAAGAATAAGCCAGAAAGTAGCTATTGCCCAGGTTAGAAAGAATTCTAAAAAGGGAGGGTGAGAGAAAGTTGCTGTGTTTATTGCATTTGAAAGGTGGCTCGCATTTTCCGGCAAAATCAGATTAAAAACAAAACCTGCCGTAAAAGCTGTTATAAGTCGCACGGCTAACATGCTTAAAGGTGATGATCCTGTTTTTTTCTGTACAGCAGTTTCAATGATTAAATTATGCGCGATAAGAAGCATAATAGCCATAATTGTAATTTCGCGAATGGTGAAATCCAGCGACTCAATTATGGCAATGGCCGAATAAATATTAAGCAAAGCACCTGAAAGGATGACCAAAGAAGCTTCGCCAGGTAATCCCCATATTGAAAAAACCGGTTTGATAAGATTGGCAATCCAATGCAGGATGCCAAAGTATTCTAGCATTTTAACCCCCAGCGAAACAGGAATCATAATACTTAATAACCAGCGTATTGTTTTAAACGAAGGGGCTATCGCTGCCTTAAATGCTTTAACTAACCGGCTCATTATTATATTTTTTGGTCTGGGTTTAACTTGTTGTTTTGTGCTTCAATTTTAATTTGCCAGATTTTATTCTCTCTGCAAATTATTTTGGTTTTGTATTTTCCATCAGGGAGAGAAATTGTTAAAGTATCATCACTGGTTTCCGGATAAGCTATTCTCTTATACATTTCCTGTTTTGACATTCCTACACAGATTCCTCCTTTGAGAATTATTTTTTTATCCAAAATGTTGGCATTTATCAGTTGAGCTTTATTATTATAAGGTTTGTAAAGAAAAATTTCTGATCTTCCGCGGAACAGCCTTATGATGGTATCTTTTTGGGAAGGGTTAAGTTTGTTTTTGATGGCAAATTGTTCCGACTTCAATATATCCCCAAGGTATTGCAGGAACAAATCTTTGGAAGGCTCAAATTCCCAGGGATTTGTTGAGAATTCACGGATGGAAATCGTTGAAATTTTGGTTTCCTGAGCTGGTATTTCAGTTATAAAAAAGAGAATCCCCCACACTACCAGCAATATTTTTGTTATCATCTTCCGCATTTGGTTAATAAAATTTTAAAACTTTTTAAATGACCCTTTTCTATTTTGATTAAATTGCGGCAACGTATTTAAAATTGAAGGTTCAAATATGATATATTTTCTGAAATTATATATTAATTCCGGAAAATAATATCAACCGGTGTGAAAGATAAAAGTTTAAGTATGTAAGATTTTGTTTGTTAACGGATACTTAAATTAATTTTGGACCGAATAATCTTCATTATGAATATGTTATATGCTAATTTTCACTTAATTAACTATCGAAAAACTAATTTTGTATTTAGCAGAAACAATTTGAAAATGTTCATTATCCCGATTAAAAGTAAAATTATTATATCTTCGCTGCATTAAGCTTATTCGCTAATGAAGAACACTGTTTTTGTCATACCACTTTTGATCTTTTTTCTGCAAATGCCTCTATTTGGGCAAACCGATTTTTCAGCCTCAAAGACAGTTGGTTGCGATTCGCTTACCGTAAAATTCACCTATACAACAACTGCTTCAGTAACAAGCGTTCTTTGGAGGTTTGGTGATAATACCTCCAGTACCGAGACGTCTCCACAACATACATATTCAACATCAGGTCTATTTCTGGTTTCTGTTATTATCAATTCAACTGATTCCGTTGGAAAAACCGGATATATAAAAATAGGTAAAACCCCCAAAGCAGATTTTGGCTACCACGATACTTTGGGCTTTGGTTCCAATACCATTGTTTTTGATGCAAAGGATCCAGGAGCTTCGCTATTTCCCTTCGATTTTCATTGGAGCACTTCTGATGGCGCCAGCGCCGACACCCGGGCTTTTTTTCATGAATTTGATACAACAGGCAATTATCTCGCTAAATTAATTGTAAACGACCAATATGGATGCGCCGATACATTGGAGCAAACTATCGTTGTTCGCGATAAATTAAATGTACCCAACGTTTTTACTCCCAACGAAGATAATTTTAATGATCTTTTTGTGGTAAAGGGCGACGATAAAACCACTTACTCATTTAAAGTATTTACTCCTGCAGGAGTAAAAGTATTTGAGTCCAAATCGAAAATTATCGTTTGGGACGGACGAATGTTTTCGGGCGATACCGTCAGAGAGGGCGTGTATTATTATATTATCCAATCGTTAGATGGGACTTCTGCCATTAAACAAACAGGTTTTTTCTACTTGTACCGGTAATTCAATCGATATTCCTGCTTTTTTCTTTTTTTTATATGTTATATTTTACTGATAATCACTTCTTTTTTTATTATATTTGGTTAAGTAACCGCTTTTGTTGAACTTTTTTTGCAAACCAGCTGTTATTACCTCATTCCATTTATAAAAAGCATTTTTATTATGCATCATGGCTTCGAACTTCCCGGTTCTTTCGTTAAAGTGAAACTACGGACCGGATTAAAACTGCTAGGAATCAGTATTATTCTTGCTCTATTGTTACCTATGAGTAACATTTTAGCGAACGATTCAATTCCTCCCGGTGGGAAAACCCCTGCACCCCATAATCACGACGACATTAAAAAAGGTGAACGCTTGTTTTTTGGCCTCATTAACCTTGGAAAAGACACAAAAACATGTGTTTCATGCCATAATACCAGTAAGTTAGATACTTTAAGCTGGAACCCTTCGGCTTTTGAAATTGGAGTCGCAAGTCAGGGCAAATCGGAGGCTGATTTGAAAAATGTTTTGCTAAATCCTGTAGGCATCAGATTAAGCAATGTACATAAAGGATATGTATTAACTGACGAGCAAATTGGTCAAATTCATTCATATATCATCTCACTCCCTGAGAAAGGCGCTCCCCAGCATAAAAAACTGATGGTTAACCGGCTCATTTTTATTGGACTTATATTATTGGTTCTATTAGTAATAGCCGATGTAATTTATACCAGGTACCTTCGGTTTAAAGCAATCAATTTGCTAGTTGTTCTTATTGCAGGTTTTTTCCTTACAAAAATTACAGTAACAGAAGCAATGGCGGTTGGCCGATCGCAAAATTATGAGCCCGATCAGCCTATAAAATTCTCGCACGCTGTACATGCAAAGCAGAATAAAATAGATTGTCTATATTGCCATTCATCAGCTGAATATAGCAAAGCTGCCGGCATACCCCCTGCTAATGTGTGTTTAAATTGTCATACACTTGTTCGTGAAGGGGCCCGATCGGGCAGGTTCGAGATTAATAAGATTCATGCTGCAGTGGATATGCAAAAGCCCATTGAGTGGATAAAAATACATAACCTGCCAGATCATGTGTATTTTAATCATGCCCAGCATGTTTCTGTAGGGAAAGTTACTTGCCAGGAATGCCACGGCCCGGTGGAAAATATGGATCGTGTTAAACAAGTGAGCGATTTGTCGATGGGTTGGTGTATTGATTGTCACCGAACTAAAGAAGTGCAATTTATGGATAATGCTTTTTACGATAAATACGAAAAACTTCATAAAGACCTCAAAGATGGAAAAATCGACAAGGTTACAGCCGAAAAGGTTGGTGCAACTGACTGTATGAAGTGCCATTATTAATATAAGTTTTTAAGAAATTCGACTATTTAATTTTGTATTATCCATGGAAAATAAATATTGGAGAAGCGTTGATGAACTTCAAAATGGCAAACCGATAGATTCAGAATTAGAAGAAATCAATCATAAAGAAGATGTGCTTCATCTTTCGGAGAAGCAAATAAATACACCAGCTTCGCGTCGCGATTTCCTTAAATTTATGGGTTTTAGTGTTACCGCTGCTTCTTTGGCTGCGGCCTGCGAGCGGCCTGTAACCAAAGCTATCCCATACCTGATTAAGCCTGAAGAAATAATTCCCGGCAAATCTTCCTACTATGCTTCAACATACATGGAGGGCAGCGATTATTGCAGTATCCTTGTTAAGGTTCGCGATGGCAGGCCAATCAAGATTGAAGGAAATGAATTATCTACATTCACTAAAGGAGGAACCTCTGCCAGGGTGCAAGCTTCGGTGTTAAGTTTATACGATTCTGCCAGACTTCAGACTCCAACTCACCTGGGTAAGCAAATTTCTTGGGAACAACTCGATAAAGAGATCATTGCTAAAATACAGGAAATTCAAACCGCAGGAGGGGCAACTACCCTGGTAACTCCAACAATATATAGTCCTTCGACCCGGGCAGCCATTGACGCTTTAATTAAGTCATTTCCCTCCGTAAAGCATATTGTTTATGAACCTATTTCTATTTCGGCATTGGTTCAGGCAAACAAACAATCGTTTGGCATAAGTGCAATCCCCGATTATCGTTTTCAGGATGCGGATTTAATAGTGGGTTTTAATGCTGATTTTTTAGGTACATGGATTGCTCCTATTAATTATGCCACCCGTTATATGGATAAACGGCGTTTAACCGAAGGGCAAAAAACAATGTCGCGGCATATTCAGTTCGAAACTACCATGACTATTACCGGTAGCAAAGCGGATAAACGCCAGCCTATAAGAGCTTCCGACGAGAAAATTATTTTGGCAGCACTTTACGGTAAACTATCGGAAAAGCTCGGAAAAGCTATCTCGGGAGTTCCTGAGTCGCCTGTTAAAATTGATTTTTTGGCGGAGGAGCTATTTGCTGCCCAAGGGAAATCGTTGGTTTTAAGTGGTTCGAACGAATTAGAATGCCAGATTCTGGTAAATGCCATTAATCTATTGCTTGGTAATATTGGAGAAACAATAGATTTTGCTCACTCGGTAAATCTTAAAAAGAATGATGATGCGGAGTTTGCCCAATTAATGGAGCAATTAAATTCGGGGAAACCGCAAGGAGTAATAATATTTCATGCAAACCCTGTTTATGATTCCCCGGTAGGTGCCAAATTTCTTGAATCGATTCAAAAAGCAGCATTGACCGTTGGAATATACGATCGGTTAAATGAGACTTCTGCAGCATTGCAATATCTGTGTGCGACGAACCATTATCTCGAAAGCTGGAATGATGCTGAGCCGACTACCGGTTTATACAGTTTAGCGCAACCGACTATTCAACCAATTTTTGACACCCGGCATTTTCAGGAAAGTTTATTACGATGGGCTGGAAATACTCAAGCATATTATGATTTTATTCGCGCAACCTGGCTCACGAAGTTATATCCAAAGTCCGATTCGGAGGCATCCTTCGAAACCTTTTGGAATAAAGCGTTACAAGACGGAGTACTTGAAATTGCCGAAAAAGATGAATTGAAGTTTGCTTATAATCCGAAAATAGCAGAAGAAGTAATCCCAAAAATTAAAGCTGAGAAAAACGACTCCCTGGAAATTCATTTTTTCGAGAGTATAGCCATTGGTTCCGGTTCTCAATCAAATAATCCCTGGTTACAGGAATTACCAGATCCTATCTCAAAAATGACTTGGGAAAATTATGCCGCCGTTTCTCCAAAGCTTGCAAAAGAGAAGGGGTGGCAAAATGGCACTGTCATCTCTATCAATCGTAAAATAAACGTACCTGTGGTAATTCAACCAGGTCAAAATTACGATTCAATTTCTGTTTCTTATGGTTATGGCCATTCGAACATGGGAAAAGTAGCAGATGGCATTGGTGTCAATGTTTTTCCGCTCCAAAGTGTTGATGGAACCTCAGTATTGAATTTTGTAACTATTACCAATTATGCTCCTACGGGAGAAGTTGTTAAACTCGCCCAGACTCAGGAACATAATTCTATGGAAGGGCGGCCCATTGCCCGGGAATCATCCCTCGAAGAATACCTTAAAAATCCTTCCTCCGGAAATGAATTACATGAGGAATTTGAAAAGAAACACTTAACGCTTTATGACGATCCGCAATTTGATGGATACCAATGGGGGATGAGTGTCGATTTAAATTCCTGTATTGGTTGTGGCGCTTGTATTATCGGTTGCCAATCTGAAAATAATATTCCGGTAGTTGGTAAAAAGCAGGTGACTAACAGGCGAATTATGCATTGGTTACGTATCGACCGCTATTACTCTGAAAATCCGGATAACCCAAAAGTGTTTCACCAGCCGGTTATGTGCCAGCATTGCTCTCAGGCGCCTTGCGAAAATGTTTGTCCGGTTTCGGCAACCAATCATAGCAACGAGGGATTAAACCAAATGGCCTACAACCGTTGTATAGGAACGAAGTATTGTATCAATAACTGTCCATATAAAGTACGCCGGTTTAACTGGTTCCGTTATGTTACCAATAAGGCCTTTAGTTATAATATGAACGAAGACCTGGGGCGAATGGTGCTTAATCCCGATGTTACTGTTCGTGAACGGGGGGTAGTGGAGAAATGCTCGTTTTGTGTACAACGTATTCAGGATAAAAAACTTAATGCAAAGCTCGAAAACAGGCCTTTGCGCGATGGTGAGCTGCAAACAGCCTGCATGCAGGCTTGTCCAACCAAAGCTATCCGGTTTGGCAATTTGAAAGATCCAAAAAGTGAAGTATCTATTCTGAAAAAGGATGCCCGGAATTATCATTTGCTCGAAGACCTGCATACTTTACCATCTGTAGGGTATTTAACAATCATACGAAACGATAAAGAAGAATCTAAATCATAACGCTATTTTTTGCAAGCATATTAAACTGAAAAACTAAGGGAATATGTATAAAACCGAAGTGAGAGGTGCCTTAATAACAGGTGACAAAGACTTTAAACAAATATCGACAGATATTATACAACACATGGAAGGAAAGCCTCCTTTATGGTGGTATATTGCTTTGGGAATAGCACTCATTGCTGCCTCGGTTGGTATGTGGGCTATTTTTACTACCGTTGCCGTTGGACTGGGTACCTGGGGCGTTAACAATTCGGTAGCCTGGGGTTGGGAAATTATCAATTTTGTTTGGTGGATTGGTATTGGGCATGCCGGTACTGCATTCTCCATATTCCTGTTAATTCTTCGTCAAAAATGGAGAACATCAATAAACAGAGCGGCAGAGGCAATGACTGTTTTTGCTGTTATTTGTGCGGCAATTTTCCCCGCATTGCATATGGGACGTGTTTGGCTAGCATTTTACATTATCCCCTACCCAAATACACGCGGACCACTTTGGGTGAACTTTAACAGCCCATTATTCTGGGATTTTATTGCGATTAGTTCATATTTGCTTATCTCAGCATCGTTTTGGTATTTGGGTATGTTACCCGATTTTGCTACCATTCGCGACAGGGCCAAATCGAAAATGAAAAAAGCAATTTATGGCTTATTGGCTATGGGCTGGGATGGATCTACCAAAAACTGGCTCCGGTTCGAATCGCTTGCCTTTGTTTTAGGTGGTATTGCTGCAGTGTTGGTGGTTTCGGTTCACTCTATTGTATCAACCGACTTTGCTGTTGGTGTAGAACCTGGTTGGCATGCGACTATTTTCCCTCCTTATTTTGTGGTAGGCGCTATTTTCTCGGGTTTTGCAATGGTAATGACACTCATGATCCTTATTCGTAAATTATATAAGTTGGGCGATTATGTTACTGATTCGCACTTAACAGCTATCGCTAAAATTTTAACATTTATAAGCTTAATAATGGGGACCGCCTACCTTACCGAAGTTTTTGTGGCTTGGTATTCCGGCAGTCCATACGAAATGCACACCTTCTTTAAAACCAGGATCTTTGGTCCGTATGCCTTCGAATTCTGGGCTATGTTTATCTGTAATGCTGTAATTCCTCAATTATTCTGGTTCAAAAAGATAAGGAGCAAAATTTGGTGGATGTTTGTAATATCGCTATTTATAAACGTGGGGATGTGGTACGAGCGCTACAATATTGTGGTTACAACACTGGCGCAGGACTTTCTGCCATCGAACTGGACAACCTATCATCCCACATCTGTCGAAATTGGTATATACGTAGGTACTTTGGGTATATTTTCCATTGGCGTGCTGCTGTTCTTCCGGTATGTGCCAATGATCGCAATTAGTGAAGTGAAAACAGTATTACGTCTTGGTAAAAAAACAAAGGCTCATTAAAAGTGTAATTATGAGTACAAAAACTATTATCGGAATTTTTGATGACGAAGAAACCCTTATGGATGCTATTCATAAGGTGAAATCAAGGGGAATTGGAATTGAAGAAGTGTATACCCCATATCCTGTTTTTGAGGCATTAGAGGCCGTTGGAAAGAAATCGCGTATTCGCACCGCAGCATTTTTCTATGGTTTATTTGCTGCTATTTCGGTGTTAGCTTTTCTCTACTATACCTCGGTTATCGATTGGCCCATTGTGTATGGAGGGAAACCATTTAATTCGTTCCCTTCTTTCATTATAATTACATTGGTACTCACCATTTTTTCGGTGACGGTTTTAAGCTTATTTACTTTTTCAATTAGTGCAAAACTATTTCCGGGTAAAACGGCCATTGTAATTGACGAAAGAGCAACCGATGATAAATTTGTTTTGGTGGTTAAGAACGATACCGAAAATGGTACCGAGATAAATACAATATTTAAAGAGGCCGGTGCTTCTGAAATTAAGGATAATTAAGATAATAACGAGTGATTATGAAAAAGTTTCGTCATGGAATAGCTATTGCGGCCATCACATTATTGCTAAGCCTTTCGGGTTGCGATCGCGATAATAATCATCCTGGTTACGATTATTTCCCCGACATGGCTTATTCGCAAACCTTTGAAACCAATTCGGTTAATCCGAATTTTATAGATGGAAAGACTATGCGCGAGCCTGTTAAAGGAACTATCAGCAGGGATTTTATGGCATATCCTTATCAAAAGACGGATGAGGACAGGTTACTTGCCGGGAAGACCTTAAAAAATCCCCTGGAAATTGACCCAAAAAACCTTGACAGGGGAAAAAAGGTTTATCAGTCGTATTGTATTCAATGCCATGGCGATTTAGGCGATGGAAAAGGATTTTTATTTACCAGCGGCAAATATCCTTTTCCTCCGGCATCGCTTGTTAACGATAAAATGAAAGCCGCTCCTGATGGCGATATTTACCATGTGATAACTGTTGGCTTTGGGATAATGGGGGCGCATGGTTCGCAGATTCGTCCTGAGGACAGATGGAAAACAATTTTGTACATCCGAAAAGAATTGCAGAAAAAATAAGAATTGTTAGCTAGTAACCTGAAATATTTAATAAAATGAATTTGCAAGAAAAAGAACAGGTAAGTTTTTCTCCGGTTTTACGCAACATATGCATTGCCTTAATTGCTATTGGGGTGGCGACTTTTGTGTTTGGCTTTATTACCAATCCGGCAAAAACCTGGGCAAATTATTTGCTGAATAATTATTATTTTCTGGCATTGGCGGTTGGTGCTTCGTTCTTTTATGCCGTACAATATATTACACAATCGGGATGGTCATCCGGTTTTAAAAGGATTCCGGAAGCAATGTTTTCGTATATCCCTTATGCAGCTGTGTTTTTCATCCTCATCTATTTTGGCATGCATTACCTTTACGAATGGTCTCATGCAGGAATAACCTCACACGATGAACTTATTGCTCATAAATCGACTTACCTGAATGTGCCTTTCTTTTTTATTCGCCTGCTGGTATTTTTTAGCGCCTGGATTCTTTTGACCCAACAATTGAGAAAACTTTCTCTTCGGGAAGATACCGAGGGCGGAATGGTAAATTTTCACAAAAGTGAGCTGTATGCTAAAATTTTTATTTTTATTCTTGGGGTTACATTTTCGCTTTCGGTTATTGATTGGGTAAAATCAATCGATGTGCATTGGTTCAGCACCATTTTTGCGTTGAAAAACTTTATCAGCGCTTTTTTTCATGGTACGGCTGCAATTGTCGTGATGGCATTTATTCTGCATTCCCGGGGATACTTTTCATTCATGAATGGGAGTCATTTACACGATTTTAACCGGTATTTGTTTATACTATCTATTATTTACGGATATTTCTGGTTTTCGCAGTTCATGATTATCTGGTACGCAAACATTCCCGAAGAAACGGTTTACTATTTTGTGCGCTGGGGAGCAGGTTGGAAAACATTATTTTTTGCTGATATTATTGTCAATTGGGCTATACCATTTTTACTTTTATTACCTCCAATTTTTAGTCGGAATAAACTACTGATTGGCTCTGTTGCCGGGTTGATACTAATAGGATTTTATATTGATAATTACATGCAGATAATGCCCGGACTCTTTAAAAACAATCAGTTTGGGATTATTGAGATTGGTACATTTTTAGGGTATGCCGGTTTATTTATTTTGGTGGTATCATATCAACTGTCGAAAGCGCCAATAATTGCTAAAAACCATCCGTATCTCGAAGAAAGCTTATACCATCATTTTCATCAATAAAAATAACTCAGGCAACGTTTTCAACCATTTTAAAAGGGTATAAAGTATTCCACCAATTAAGTCTCGATGTAGTTTTAGGAGCAATTGGTGGAATGGCATTTGCTGCATATGCCCTGCATATAAAGCTTCCTGTAATCGATTATATTGCTTTGGGGATAAGTGTATGGCTTATTTATATTGCCGATCATTTATGGGATAGTGCCAGACTGACACCTTCTGCCTCTTCAAAATACCTGTTTTATAAACAAAATTTTAAAATTCTCTTAATTCTTTTTTTCCTGCTTTCAGGCTTCGATGCTTTTCTAATTTTTAATTTTCTTCCTGTAAAGGCATATTTATGGGGTGTAGTAATTGGTTCTTTGGTTGCCGGTTACTTCGGGTTGCATTATTCGTTAAAGAATAATTTGCGAAGATTTTTCCCCAAGGAATTATTGATAGCTGTATTTTATATTTTAGGTATCTGGTTTCTGCCATTCCAAAAAAGTCTGCTATTTGACACAGAAGCTTTCTTTTCTATTACGATTCATTTTCTGATAGTGCTATCAAATGTATCGCTTTTTTCGCTTTATGAAAGGGACGAAGATCGTTCCAACATTCAAATATCTCTTTTTTCGGGGTTGAAAGAGCCTCGCCACAGAGGGATTGTAACTGGAGTTTGTGTCTTATCGGTTTTATCTGTCATAATTGGACTTTGTCTAGGTTCAGATAAATATACTTACCTGATTTTAATTCTAATTGGTTCTATATTTTTAGGCTTGGCAATCATGCATTCATGTGGGAAGAAAGAACATTTCTTTCCTGAATTAACCGATGGCGCCCTATTGTTGTTTCTGGCATTTTGTTTTTAGAAATTCAATTAAAAATTTGTTCCTTCTACATCTTCTGAGACGAAACCTTTACCTCATTATAATGGTATAACGGTATACGAAACCCTGAAATAGATTAAAGGAATTTTGCAGATACAAAGTCTTCAGAATGTTCGATTAGCTTTTAATTTGAGAATTATGGTGAAATATATTTTCTTTTCGATTATAGCTTTGGTATTGGTACTTTCCTGTAAAAAGGAAGATGACTCAACGAAATATGACTTCTCAATTTCAGGTATTGAGAAGATTACAGTGAATGTGGAGGAAACCAAAACCTTGCGCTTACTGATCACTAAAAATGAAGGTGTTCCCGAAAATGTATACCTAACTCTGGGCGATGTGCCCCAAGGAATTACTTTACGGATTGACCATGTGAGCGGAGAGCCTGATTTTGCAACAGATTTGGATATTACGGTAGCAAAAAATGCTGTCGGCGGAGAGCATAAGATTATCCTTATTGCGCATTCGGGCGATTTGGTAAAAGAGTATACCCTGGAAATTACGGTGGATAAATCTCTTTCGGCTACATTCTCAGTTTTTAATGCCACAACATATAATCCCGAAAATGCAAGTAGTAATTTGCTTGACAGCGCATTAATTAAATTATATAAATCAGATTCTACATTTCTAATTGGCAAACCCGATTTTAGTGAATATACCAATGCAAGTGGCAAAGCTAATTTTTATAAATTAATACCGGGTAAATACTTATTTACTATTGAAAAGGGTTCTCTCAACAATATTGTACAAAAGAGAAATGTTGACGGGGTAATTAAAGGGTATGTAGCCGCCGGAATGTTTCGAACCAGCGCCGAGATTATCAACAGCGCCCAGCCAAAAGCAAAGGTGGGCGATTTGAAATTCAGGGACCTCAATGCCGATAATAAAATAGATGAAAACGACCTTGCCCGTAACGACAATTTAAGTATATACGATGGCGAAGTAAATGAGAAAGTTATTTGGTTAGGAGAGTAGCTCCATATCTTTGCGCTATTAAATTAAAAAATCGAAAGACGAACGATCAATTCAACTTTCGATTTTTTAATTTATTTTAAATAGTAAAAAGCCACTTTTGCATTGACTGATAGTAGCTTTGAAGAATCCTAAAAAACAGGCATAGACACTATAAAATTGAAACATTATGGAGAAAATAATTGTTGTTTATTATTCAAATAAAGGCAGTAATAAATACTTAGCCGAAAAAATTTCCAAAAGTTTATCGTGCGAAATAGAAGAAATAAAGCCACGGCTGAATATTTTTCTTTTGTTTTTAATGAACATACATATGGGTATTAATCCCCTGAAGCATACTATTTCTGAATACGATAAAGTAATTTTATGCGGACCAATTTGGATGGGTAAGTTAATTCCGCCTCTTCGTAGTTTGATCAAAAAATATTTTGATCAAATCAATAAATTGATTTTTGTTACTTGCTGTGGCAGCGCGGATGCTAAGAAAGATGAAAAATTTGGGCACGGTTTGGTTTTCAAGGAAGTAGGAAATGTGCTAAAAGATAAATGTATTCTTTGTCAGGCTTTTCCCATTGGTATGGTATTGCCTGATGATAAGAAAGAAGATACCGATGCATTTATGAAAACCCATTTGAATGATGAAAATTTTAAAGGAGAAATTAAAAACCGATTGGAGAGTTTTATTGGAACAGTTATCAGAATGAATAAACTATGAGTTTTATAATATCCCCAAAAAAACGATGCACATAAATTGAAATAAATGAAGCTCGTCATTCTTACTAAAAGAAATGGATGACCCATCGGGCTTGACATTAACACATAAAAACTTTGAATTGAATCTGCAACCCGTCTTCATCTTGTAACTCGCAACTCTTTTCTAACCCGCAACCCTTATCTCGTAACCCGTCCCCCCATAAATCCCCCAACAACTATTTGGAAAAGCGCTCCAAACATTTTACATTTATCAACAAAACAGAAGCCAAACTTGATTACTGTGTGAACGCCAACTTTTGAGAGGGATTCGATCAATTATTCGGTCACGTTAAATACACATTGTAATGGATATACAAACTCATAGATTAGAACTTACTGAAATTTCATGGGTAGACCTGGAAAATATTCATAGACTTCATTCAATTTTTGAAGTTGATGAATTTAATACTGTCGGAATTCCAAAGAACATAGAGGAAACACGTGAAAATATTAAACCTTACGTTAATGCGAAAGAATGTGACCCTCAATCAAAATACACTTGGAACATAATAATTAAAGCAACCGGCGAATTTATTGGATTGGGAGGGATTAAATTATCACTTGACAAATTTAGAATCGGTGAGATTTTTTACAAATTATTGCCTGAACATTGGGGAAAAGGATATGCAACTGAAGTATCGAAACAGCTTATTGAGGTAGGATTTGACAGATTTAATCTTCATCGGATTGAAGCTGGATGTGCTGTAAAAAATTTCAAATCAATTAGAGTACTCGAAAAATCAGGGATGACTAGGGAAGGGATTTATAGGAAGATTTTACCGATAAGAGGAGAATGGGTTGACAGTTACCTATATTCAATAATAGAAGACGAAAGAAAGAAAAACACGGACCGCTAAACATCATATAAATTCTATTGAGGCAGCCTCGTGGATAGTATAGGGCTTGCTATCAATTAAGTCTAGTATTTGCAGTTAAAGCATATCATGTTTTATTTTTCGCTGATTGGAACATTGCGAATTATACTATAAAAGAAAGCATTGGCAATTGGAATAGTATTTAAAACTATGTACTTTTAGCTAAGAAACAGGATTCTAACAATCCTTATTAATACTGCCAACTATTTGTATAACATATAAATAATGAAACATATTGGTTTAGTAGCTTTCATTTCAAGTATACTTTTTACCGGATGTTCATATACTGAAGGAAAACTTGAATTAAAAGGTAAAATTCTTGATAAAACTACCAAAGTCACAATTCCTAAAAAACCAATCTTTATTCTGGCAATGGTAAAAGACGATGATAAATATATATATATATAGCCATGTAGCAGGACATTGTTTTACTGATAGTTCCGGGCATTTCACATATACCCTGAGGAAAGTTAAAAACATTTATT
>JAIFLU010000252.1 GCA_020048915.1 Bacteroidota bacterium
CTCTTAAAATGTCTGCGAAAGGTAGGCTCCCTTAGTCACATAAATGTTATATAACTTTCTGTAAGAGTTACATGTTTCACACATTTAAGGAATTACATTAATATGCATTGATATATATCGAAATATTGAAATTAATGTTGTTGACTTAGGGTTCTCGACTCCAGACGGAGTCGGATGTTTATAGTAATGCATACATTTCTATAAACCTTGACTCCGGAGGAGTCAAACGAATAGGCAAAAATATGATAGCAGTTTTCACCATAGCTAGCAAAGCGGCTTAGGGCAGATGTCTATAGAAGATTTGTTGATTAGTAGGCTATGCCAAATTAAGAATGTGTGAATTTTGTAAATTTTTCTGAAAGTTTTGTAACACATGCCAATCCCAAAGGTTTTTACTTTACGAATGAATTTACAACTTTTACAAAATCATGGTATTCTAAGAAATAGTAATCATTTATCAAAATCGTTTATAAAAAAAGCAGGATTCGACTCCCCGGTCCGCCTAACAGCCTAACAGTGAGTCGAATTGTATATTAATATTTAACGCTTTACCTAAGCGAAATTGAATAATTTGTAGTGAATTGGTAAACTTATAAAATATAGAATATGTTTGAAAAAATCCTGGTGCAAAAAGCACTAAAGCATAGCTGGGATATGGATATCAGCCCCGGGAAATTCCACACGGGTTATCTCGATTATCAGAGCAGTATTAATTCGCAATTGATCCATGAGATATTTGGAGGGGAAATTTTGAAGACGCATTCGAAAGAAGGCTGGCGCTTTTACAATAGGGTTAATGGGGAACGGATCGATTTTACAAAACAAAAAATGGTTAAATCGTTTGAAGACATACCATCGTCGCCTGAAGAAGCCGGTAATTATTTTGAACGGGAAGATTATTCCATCTTTTTTATGCGGTTTGTTCATGCATTCGAAAATGCCGTTGGGTTGGAGAAATACCAGCCGGAATATTCAGCGTGAAAATCGTTTTAATTGTGGTGTAATATTATTATTTGTTCAGAAAATAGTTTACAAATAAAATCCTTCTCACTTTGCCATTAACAGGAATGAGAATGATACTTGGATGTTTTAATGTTGTATTAGCTTAAATACTATGGAGTAACAAACAATCCAAGGGTTGCTTTCAATATCAAGAACAAAATTTTTAATTGGTGCAGCCGGAAGTTTGGGTGGTTTATAATACATCAGTTTAGTATTATAAAGACAAAAACCTGTTTCAGTACCCATCCATACCTGGCCTTTTTTATCTACTTTTAAAGTATGTACAATATTATCTTCAATATTTTTGCCGAGGTTTATATAGCTATATACTCCCTGATTGTAAACCATTAAACCGTTTCCATTAGTAGCATAATATGTTATTTTACTTGTTTTATCGTAAGCAATGCTATTAATTTTCCACGATGGCAAGGAATTAATACTCTCAATCTTTGTAAAAGAACCATTTTTAAACTCCAGCAAACCGTTATTTTCAGTAATTAGAAGAAGATTATTATCCTGCCCTTCGAACAAAGCTTTTGCCCAGGCATTGCTATTGGCGTAGTTGGTTTCGTAATTGGTCCACTTAACGCCATCAAAACACATTAAACCAAGATGATAAGCTACCCACAGTGTGTTTTTTTTATCAACCATTATGGCTTGGGGATCGTAAATATTTTTAGTAGTAAAGTTATTACCATCAAACCTTGTTATTTTATCGTTGTGATTTATACTCCAAATTACATTGTTGGTATCTATGGCTAAGCACCAGAGCGTATCGCTTGCCAGACCATCACTTTTGGTATATTTGGTAACCTTATACCCATCAAATTTTAACAAACCTGCCGAGCTGGCACACCATTTATATCCTTTACTGTCGATAACCATATCGTAAACCAACTGGGATTGTGTAAGTTCAGGTATCTCCTGGTAATAATCCAGTATTTCTGGCTCTTTATTTTGGCAAGATGTTAAGCTTAAAATAACTGAAAGGGCTAAGTATAAGCAAACTAAAATGTTTCTCTTAATTTTCATTTTTCAACTCATTTAAAATTTTGAATTAGGAAGTAAAACGGTTTTTGAAAAATCAAAAAAGCAGGAGAGTTAAGCTTATTTGCTTTCTGAATGCGGTATTTGTTGGTCATTCCCATTAATGGATTTTCAATTAATTAGTGTACTAAAATACTATAAATATTGATTTTATAGGAAAAAATTGCCTGGATTTTTAAGGATACTATAAACTAGACGAAAATCGACAATGCTGTCGTCGGGTCAGCTTCAAAGTTTAACTATTACTTATTAGTATGTGGTTGCAAATAAAATGGGTATTGTTTGATATGTGTGAATGATGTAACTCTTACAATGATTCGTGTAACACATTTCATATCAAATGAGCCTACCTTGGTTCAATCAAATTAATCGAAAGCACATGAAAACTAAAATTGTCAATTCAAATCAGAATGCCAAAGAGGGAGTTAACATTGAAAAAGACAGCCTTCAGGGATATCCGGTGTATCCCCCTGAAGAGGATATCTATACTCAATATCTTGTAGAGAAGGAAATAAATCCGGAGGATACTTCTAAAACAAAAGCGCTGAATAACGCTTATGGAAGAAGAAACGAAAAGAATTTTAACGAAGATATGTCTGGCAGTGACTTAGATATTCCCGGTGCTGAGTTGGATGACGATCAGGAAAACATTGGAAACGAAGATGAAGAGAACAACTATTATAGTCTTGGGGGCGACGATCATGACGATTTGGATGAAACCTTCGGGGAGTAATAATTCATTTTTTAGCTAACTGCTTATCATTTCATCTATAATATTACCCTCATTCTTAATTTAGTTGATATGTCTGGTAAAGATATGGGTTAGCATAGTCAAAAATGGCTCGAAAATATTATAATGGGAAGTGTTGCCGAAAAAGTTTTTCGTAATTCATCGTTGCCGCTTTTAATCATTCCTACTAAAAAACAAAAGGCATGAAATATCCATGTTAAGTAGTTCAATACACAAATATATGACTACAACTTTGCAACTTGTAACCCTATATTTTCATACCCCGTAACCCTTTCTCTATTCTTATCTTTAAAACTAAAACGGATCATTTAGTTCGCTGATACGGATAAGTTTTTTATTTACAAATTCTTCAATTCCCAGCTCAAAGAGCTCCCGACCGTAACCCGACCGTTTCGTTCCTCCAAAAGGTAGATCCGCCTGAGTCCAGGTAGGATGGTTAATAAATACCATTCCGGTATCGATTTGATTAGCCACCCGAATTCCCCGTTCTATATCTGTGGTAAATACGGCTCCCCCTAAGCCATAGTCGGAGTCGTTAGCTAAATCAATTGCGGCCTGCTCATTTTTTACCCTGTAAAAGGAAGCAACTGGCCCGAAAAGTTCTTCGTGATATGCTGGAATTCCTGGTTTCAGGTCTGTCAGAATGGTTGGTTCCATAAAAGCACCCGGGCAACTCATACGTTTGCCTCCCAATAAAACTTTAGCACCGGCAGCAACCGATCGCTTTACCTGATCGGCTAAATGCAGTACCGCATCTTCGCTGCTTAATGGCCCAATTTCAGTTGACCGGTCCATAGGGTCACCCACTTTCAATTTGGAGAGTTTATCTTTGAACTTTTTAAGGAATTCATCGGCGACCGATTCTACTACAATTAGTCGTTTGGATGCAACGCAGCACTCTCCGTTATTGTTCATCCTTCCCACCACTGCCCACTCAACGGCTTTATCAATGTTAGCATCTTCCAGAACAATAAAGGCATCATTCCCTCCCAATTCAAGTACCGACTTTTTTAAATGTTTTCCTGCTACAGCAGCTACACTTGCACCTGCTTCCTCACTGCCTGTTAACGAAACACCTTTGATCCGGTCGTCCGAAACCAGTTCAGTAGCTCGTTTTCCCGATATCTTAAGATTTGTGTAAACTCCCTGTGGGGCGCCGGCTTCTCTAAATAAATCATCAATTGCATCGGCACATTGGGGAACAATGGAGGCATGTTTAAGCAGCACCGTATTTCCGACTAAAATATTTGGCGCTGCAAAACGGGCTACCTGATAAAATGGGAAGTTCCAGGGTTGGACACCAAGCAAAACACCTATTGGGCTATAGCGTATAAAGGCTTTCCCGAATTCAAGACTAAGTGGCCGGTCGGCTAGGAATTTAGCTCCGTTGGCAGCATAATAATCCAGAATATCAGCGCTGAGATCAATTTCCCCTTCAGATTGAGAGATTAACTTGCCCATTTCTAAGGTGATTAGTTTAGCCAGCGTTTCCTTTTTCTCACGCATCAACGATGCGACTTTAATTAATAAATAAGCACGCTCCTTATAAGTGGTTGTTTTCCATTTTTCAAATGCTTTTTCGGCCTGACCAACTGCTGTATATAGGGCTGCATCTGTCATTTCTTTGTAGGACGCGACAGTTTTTTTTGTAGGTGGATTAATTGTTTGAATTGTCATGATATATTGTAATTATGCGTTTTACGATGAATGTTGTTCCAATATTTGCCGGGGCTTCCTTTTCTAACCGGTAATTTTGACTTCTATCTGCAAAATTGAGTCAAAGAATGCACTATTCCGTTACACAATTCCAGATTAGAATTATATTATTCACACACTAAAAACATAAGGTAACTTAAATTTTAAAATGTGTGAATGATGTAACTCTTACCAAAAGTTGTGTAATGCTTCCTGAGATTTAGCCTACTACCTTTGGATACACTAAAAATATGGATATGTCTCTCTTAACTGTTTTGCTTATAATTATTGTTGCAGGTGTTTTACTATGGCTTGTCAATTCTTACATTCCGATGGATAGTAAAATCAAATCGATTTTCAACGTTGTTGTGGTAATTATTGTGGTTATATGGCTCCTGAAGGTATTTGGCATTTTCAATTTTCTAAAAGATGTAAATATCTAACATGTATATCCAAGCTTAAATTGATTGTCACACTGAACGAGTCGAAGTGTGTATTAATTATTCAATTCCTAAACTAAACGGCATGGAATCACTAAATATTAAAACATATAGATTATGAATCTAAAAAGAATCTTTGGGGCATTGCTTACGCTCCTGGGAATAGGAAGTCTTTTTTATGCTGCAATTTTATTTGCAAATAGTACAAATAGTTCGCAGAATGTTAAAGTGCTGGTCATTTTTGGCATACTTGGGCTCTTATTCTTTGCTGCCGGTATTAGCTTGATCCGAACAACGAATGATGATTCATAATGTATGTGGAGAACTTTATTAAGAGCCATTTAACCCTTATTATATTCAAATGAAAAACTGTATACTCTTATTATTACTCGCCAGTTTAACGGCAGGGTGTGCCTTAAATCTGGTAACTGGCCGTAAGCAACTGAGTTTGGTGCCCGAATCGGAATTACAGCTAATGGCCACCAGTCAATACAAAACCTTTTTAGCAGAGCATAAGGTATTAACTTCTGGTTCCTCAGCCGAAGCGGCAATGGTTGATAGGGTAGGGGCACGAATTGCAAATGCCATTACAACATATTATAACAACCTGGGCAAAAGCTCGGTAATGGAAGGCTATAACTGGGAATTTAATACGGTCGAAAGCAAAGAGGTAAATGCCTGGTGCATGCCTGGCGGAAAGGTAGTGGTATATACAGGCCTGCTTCCCATTACACAAAACGAAACAGCACTTGCAATAGTTGTTGGACACGAAATAGCCCATTCCATTGCCAAACACGGTAACGAACGTATGAGCCAGGCGATGGTTCAACAATTGGGAGGTGTAGCATTAGAGGTAGCCCTAGCACAAAAACCAAAGGAAACTCAGGATTTGTTTTTGATGTCGTATGGAATCGGCAGTGAGGTTGGCGCTATGTTGCCTTGGTCGCGAAACCAGGAAACAGAAGCAGATAAGTTCGGTTTGATATTTGCCGCAATGGCTGGGTACGATCCGCGCGAAGCTATTCCTTTCTGGCGCAGGATGTCTACTGCAGGTGGGGCTAAACCGCCTGAATTTTTAAGCACGCACCCCTCCGATGAAACAAGATTAAGAAAGCTAAACCAATTTATGCCGGAAGCACTAAAATATTATACTTCCCGAAATTAATCCATAAAAAAATTTCGTTAATCAGAAATGAAAAAAAACTATTCAGAAGAAAGTGTTAGCATTTTTCTGAATAGTTTTTTCGTCCATCATCATAGAGGAAAATTGACTCGGGTGAATGTTTATGTAATTGTAATTCTGA
>JAIFLU010000287.1 GCA_020048915.1 Bacteroidota bacterium
TTCAAATGCTACACAAATGGCGCTTTCATTAAAGCTTAAAGGGAAAGTAATTAAAAAATAATTGTTTGTTTATGAATAGGATATTAAGCATAGCAGCAATAATATCAAGGGTACTGGCTGGTCTGGTATTTATCTTTTCAGGTTTTGTAAAAGCTGTTGACCCGTTGGGCTCAGCGTATAAATTCATTGACTATTTCCATGCTTTCAATATGCCCTGGCTCGAACCAACTGCCTTTACTTTCTCTATTCTTTTAAGTGGTTTAGAGTTTTTAATTGGTGTTTGCCTGTTGTTATTTATCCAAAACAAATGGGCTAACTGGGGAGCTTTACTGTTTATGGCTTTCTTTACCCCTCTAACATTATGGTTAGCTCTTACAAATCCCGTACACGATTGTGGTTGTTTTGGCGATGCCTTAATTCTTACCAATTGGGGAACATTCTATAAAAACATAGTTATCTCGGTATTGGTAATTATCTCTTTTATCTTTCGCAATTCGTTAATTCGCTGGATAAAAAAACGAACTGAATGGATAATTACAGCATTTATAGCATTATTAATAACAGGCTTTTCGTGGTATAATGATCAACACCTTCCGTTATTAGATTTCAGACCGTATAAAATCGGTACGCATATTCCCGATAAAATGGTAATACCTGAAGGTGCGCCTTCCGATGTGTATGAACAATATTTCACTTTGCGTGATACAACTACCGGAAATGAAATTTCAATAGAAAGCGCAACATATACCAATGATACATCCTACTGGTACAAAGGCACAAAATGGAAATTTATATCATCCTCTGAGCCTAAACTTATAAAACGGGGGTATCAAGCCCCCATACACGACTTTAGTATTGTGTCTCTTAATGGTGAAGATATTACCCAAACCGTTCTTTCCGATACCGGTTATTATTTCGTTTTGGTGGCTTATGACCTTAAAAAATCAAAAACTAAGCACCAACCTAAAATAAATGAACTTTATAAAGTAGCCATAAAAGATAATCATAAGTTTCTATGTCTTACGTCTGTAAATTCTAATGAAATTATCGAATTTAAGCATAAATGGCAGGTTCCTTACGATTATTTTGTAGCCGACCCTATTACGCTAAAAACCATCGTCCGTGCTAATCCGGGTTTGGTTTTATTGCATAAGGGTACAATATTGGCAAAATGGCATTCAAACGATATTCCCGATTACCAAACAATAAAAGCTAAATATTTAAAACAATGACTGAAATAGCCGTTTTGAGCGGGAAAGGTGGAACAGGTAAAACAAGCCTGAGCGCAGCATTTGCAACTATAAACAAAAACATGGTGGTTGCCGATTGCGATGTGGATGCCGCCAATTTGCATCTGGTATTACAGCCCGAAAATTATATCGAAGAAAAATTCATAACAGGCCATAAAGCTATAATTGATTACAGTACTTGCGCCAATTGTGGTTTGTGTATCAACTATTGCCGTTTCGATGCCATTGCATACATAAATGGGAAAGTCACAATATCCGAAACATCCTGCGATGGGTGTAAGTTATGTGCACGGGTTTGTACTTCCCAATCCATCACTATGGTTCCAAGCGACAAAAGCCGTTGGTATATTGGCAATTACCGAAATGGGAAAATGATTCATGCACGTCTTGCACCGGGCGAAGAAAACTCCGGCAAACTGGTAAACGTGGTACGTGAACAAGCCCGTAAAACGGCAAAAGAAACAGGTTGCGAAACTATTATTATAGATGGTCCTCCGGGAACAGGTTGCCCCGTAATTTCTTCGGTAACAGGGGCAAATAAAGTTATCATTGTTACAGAACCTTCCAATTCTGGGTTTCACGATATGAAACGAGTATTGGAGTTGGTAGCAAATTTTAAGGTTAAACCGTATGTAGTTATCAATAAATACGATTTAAACGAGGAGTTAACAAACCGTATAGAGAAATGGTGCAACGAACAAAATATCCCGGTTGTGGGGAAGCTTCTTTTTTATGCCCCTGTGGTACATGCCATGCTCAAATGCGAAAGCATTTTAGAACTCATGCCCGATTCCGAAGTAAGCAAAGAAATTCGTTCAATCTACAACATTGTTTTTAACGATAAATAAAAAATATGGACTTCCCAAAAGTAGATTCAGAAAAGTGTATAGGTTGTGAGGCCTGTGTAGCTGTTTGCCCCGACAATGCCATAATAATGGAAAATGACACAGCAAGAATTTTAGAAGACAAATGCAGAAACTGCCGGGTGTGCGAACGCACCTGTCCGGTTGGGGCTATAAGTTAGAAATCGTCTTATTTTATATAATACAGGAGAAATAAACATGATTAGTTTTGGGCCAATTCCATCGCGCCGTCTCGGAAAAAGTTTGGGTATTAATAATATCCCATCCAGTAAGGTTTGTTCTTTTTCTTGTGTTTACTGCCAGGTTGGTATTACAAAAGAATATCGTATCGCCCGCAATAATTTTTATGAACCGGAAGTAATTTATAAAGAAGTTCAAAAACATCTTAAAAGCCTTGCCCCAAAGGACAAACCCGATTACTTAACTTTTGTGGCTAATGGAGAACCTACCTTGGATATTCATTTGGGTAAATCAATTGAGAAATTAAAAGAACTCAATATTCCAATTGCTGTAATTACAAACGCTTCATTATTGAAAATGCAACAGGTTAGGGATGATTTAAAACTTGCAGATTGGGTCTCAATAAAAATGGATGCTAACAACGAATCAATTTGGCACCTAATAAACAATCCGGATGAAGGGCTCTATTTTAAGGACCATATAGAAGGCATAATTCAATTCGCTTCCGAATTCAAAGGCAAGTTAGTAACCGAAACAATGCTTGTAGAAGGAATTAACGATAATCCGCTAATTTTAAATCAAACTTCCGATTTAATCAAACAAATCAGGCCTTCATTGGCATATATATCTGTTCCTACGCGTCCACCTGCCATTTCAAATATTAAAGCACCGGCAGAGCCTGTAATAAACGAAGCCTTCCAAATTTTTTCAAACAAAGGCTTAAATGTAGAATTATTGCTTGGCTTTGAAGGAACAAATACCGGATATACTGGTAATGCCATTGAAGATATTATAAACATTTGTACAGTTCACCCAATCCGGGAAGACACTATGTTGGAACTTTTATCGAAGGACAAAGCAGATAGCTCCCTTTTAGATTCTTTATTGCACGATAAGCTTATTAAGAAGGTGTGCTATAAATCAGATAATTTTTATATCCGTCAATTTCATGTTTAAAAAATGATAGTTCCAATAATAAAATATGGTTCACCATTACTCCGCAAACATTCAATAGATATTACCGGAGAAGACAATCCAATACAATTGTCTAAAAATTTATTAGATACACTTAAAAAGGCCGATGGTATTGGCTTAGCTGCACCACAAGCGGGCATACTTAAACGGACATTTGTTATTGACACTTCGCCGCTTTCAGAAGATGACAATAATATCGAAAAAATCGAAAAAGCATTTTTTAATCCGGAAATAACCTGGCGAAGCGAAGATAAAATTTATTATAGCGAAGGTTGCTTAAGCATTCCTAGTATTTTTGAAGATATACTACGTCCCCAAAAAATCAGGGTAAAGTATTTCGATGAGAATTTCAACATCATCGAGGATGAATTCGATGGTTTAATAGCCCGTATTTTTCAACACGAATATGACCATTTGGATGGCATTCTTTTTATTGACAAACTAAATCCTTTAAAAAGAAAACTACTGAATGGCAAACTGAATAAAATTAAAAAATCGATTTAGAATTAATATATCAAGTAATATAGAATGAATTACATCATATCAAAAGAATTTAGTTTCGAAGCAGCACACAGGCTAATTCGTAATTATACCGGAAAGTGTAACAACAATCACGGCCATTCGTGGCGGGTTCGATTATATATCGAATCCGTCGACCTAGACAATAAAGACATGGTTGTTGACTTTCAGGAAACGAAAGTATTAAAGTTATGGATTGACGAAAACCTCGACCATACAACAATACTGTGGGAACAAGACCCTATGTGCAAATACATTCAAGACTCAGGTCAACGGATTTTTATCACGAAAAAGAACCCCACATCCGAACACTTGGCCGAAATAATAATGAAAAAAGCCTTGCAATTATTTAACACCGAACGGGTAAAAGTACAGTGTATCGAACTCAACGAAACATTTACCAACGGTGTAAAATTATATCCCTAATCATTTTAATTCAGTAGTACATTAAAATATTATGAACAATCCAATTGAAAAAACAAAGTTACCGAACATCAAAAACATTATTATAGTAGCTTCCGGTAAAGGTGGTGTTGGTAAGTCAACTGTAGCAACCGGTTTAGCATTGTCAATGGCGATGGAAGGCTATTCTGTAGGTTTAATGGATGCTGACATTTATGGTCCATCCATCCCAACTCTTTTTAATTTGCACAACCAACAGCCGTCTGTTTCTGAAAAGAATGGGAAACCTCTGATGGAACCATTTATTAAGTTTGGTATTAAAATTATGTCTATTGGTTTTATGATAGACCCATCTCAAGCTATGCTTTGGCGTGGACCAATGGCTTCTAATGGATTAAAACAATTAATAAACGACACAAACTGGGGTGAGCTGGATTATCTTATTTTAGATACTCCTCCGGGAACCGGCGATATCCATATAACCTTACTACAACAGTATGAAATTAATGGGGCTGTTATAGTTACAACTCCCCAAACTATTGCACTTGATGATGTAAGGAAAGCAATCACAATGTTCCACAGCGAACATATTGGGGTTCCTGTATTGGGTATTGTGGAGAATATGGCTTGGTTCACTCCTTCAAAACATCCGGATGAAAAATACTTCCTTTTTGGTAAAGGAGGTGGAGACTTATTATCAGATTCAACTGGAATTCCACTAATTGCTCAAATTCCGGTTAACGAAAATATATGCGGTGTTTGCGATGAAGGTCGATTAAATGAATTATTTAGTGATAAAATAGTTAAGTTCGGTTTTGACAATCTGCTAAAAGGTATTTTAAAATTTCAAGCTGAAATGTCTAAAAATTAACGAAATGAAATCATTGATGAGGCAACGGAGTAAATTACATTTTTTGTTCATTATGATATTATTCATACTAATAAGCAGTTGTGCGGCTCAAAGAAAATATCATAAACCGGTTCCCTGTCCTTGCGAAAAAAACAACAAACGATGATAGAACACGATTATACTTTCAGGGTTATGTACCCCGATACCGACCAGATGGGCACGATGCACCATTCAAATTGTGTAAAATAATGCGAAACTGCCCGGTGGGAACTTTTTCGCAGCATTGGCATTTCGTATCATTCGGTTGAAGAAGCCGGGTATATGCTCCCGGTCATTAGTATTAAATTTAAATTTATTAAATCAACGCATTATGACGCTCAACTTACTGTAGAAACAACTCTTAAGTCTATTAAAGGGTTCGGATTTGGTTTACTTACAAGCTTTATAACGAACGAAATGAACTAATTAATGAGGCTGAGACCGAACCTGCTTTTGTTGGTCGTGACAATTGGAAACCTTGCGCTACTCCCGATTTTGTATTAACCGCGATAGAAGCAAATTCTAAGCAATTACAAGAATAATAATATTTATATGATAGAACACGAATACACCTTTAGAGTTATGTATCCCGATACTGACAAAATGGGCACAGTTCACCATTCGAATTATGCAAAGTATTACGAAACGGCTCGTTGGGAATTATTTAGAAACATAGGTATTTCATATCGTTCAATTGAAGAAGCTGGCTATTTGCTACCTGTGGCAAGTATAAAAATGAAATACCTAAAAACTACATTTTACGACGAACAACTTACAATAAAAACAACTCTCAAAGCTTTAGAGGGGAGTGTGCTATTATATTTTACTTATAAAATATTTAATGAGCAAAAAGTTCTAATTAACGAAGGAGAGACAGAATTGGCTTTTGTCAATAGTAACGATTGGCAACTATGTGACGCCCCAGATTTTGTCATCAATGCTATTGATAATTACAATTTTTGACAAAGTTATAATTTGTATTAATGATTTCTATATAATGACACGACAGGAAGCCATAGACAAAGCCCAGGCATTTTTCGATCTGGGTTACGCATGTTCGCAGTCGGTTTTGCTGACGTTCGCCAATGAATTTAACCTCGACGAAAAAATAGCGAAACTCATTTCC
>JAIFLU010000126.1 GCA_020048915.1 Bacteroidota bacterium
TTGCGACTTTTGGCACTATGCGTTATTTCGATATAATCAACGGGGGAATCGTAGTTTATAGTATGTATGCCTGGCACATTATCGCGTCTGATGGCATTGATTCTTATAGCGTCTTTCGATTCCGGTTTGTCGAGTTGCCAGGTATTTTTGCGTTCAACATTATTCATTATACTGTTTGCTAATGTTATGGCCGTTCCACTAGGCGCATCAAGCTTTTGGGTATGGTGAGTTTCTTCTATGCTAACTTCATAATTGTCAAACTTATTCATCATTTTTGCCAGGAATTCATTAACCTTGAAAAAAATATTCACTCCTAAGCTATAATTTGATGACCAGATAAAAGTATTATTGCCAGCCAAACATTCTTTCTTCAACAGCTCAACTTTATCGTTCCATCCAGTAGTTCCGCTAACAACCGGAACATTTGCTTCAAAACATTTTTTAACGTTAGCAAATGCCTGTTCGGGATTGGTAAATTCAATTACAACATCAACGCCTTTTAGGTTTTCGATAGTAAGCTGGTTCTGATTTTGCAAATCAATAATTAAAGGAATAGTATGTTTTCTTTCCAGGGCTATAGCTTCAATTTCTTTCCCCATTTTGCCATAACCGATGAGTGCTATTTTCATAAAAATGTTTTGAAGGGTATTACTTTTTGTTTGATAAAAATAAGAGGGCAAAATAACAAAAAAAGGGAAGCAATTGGCTTCCCTTTTTTAAATATTTATAAGAAAGCAGTTATGCTGCTTTTACTTTTTTTACAATGGCTTCGAAAGCGGTAGGGTTGTTTAATGCAAGATCGGCTAACACTTTGCGGTTTAAAACAATACCTGCTTTGTTTAATTTATCGATAAATTGTGAATACGATAAGTCGAACGGACGAACACCAGCATTGATACGTTGAATCCATAATCCTCTGAAGGTTCTTTTTTTAGCACGACGGTCGCGGTAAGCATATTGTAACCCTTTTTCGAGGGTGTTTTTTGCGACTGTCCAAACATTGTTTCTGGCCAAAAAATTTCCTTTGGTAAGTTTGAGCATTTTTTTTCTTCTTGCTCTTGAAGCTACTGAATTGACTGAACGTGGCATGATTTTTACTATTTACGAATGGTTAGCGTCTCATTTTATGAGATCTTTTAAGCTAATTCACTCTGGTTAAACACTTGTAATTTTTGAAACAAATAATTACTTTAAACACAACATGAACTTAACATTCGATTCATCAGTCTTATGCACAAGACTAAAAGCGGTTAAAGCTCTTTTTCTTTTCGTAGACTTTTTAGTCAGAATGTGACGTTTAAAAGCTTGTTTCCTTTTGATTTTTCCGGTTCCGGTGAGTGTAAACCTTTTCTTTGCACCGGAATTTGTCTTCATCTTTGGCATTCTACAACAATTTATTTAGTTAAATAAAAACTACTTTTTAGGTTTTGCGGCAATGGTCATAATCATCCTTTTCCCTTCTAACCGCGGAAGTTGCTCCACTTTCCCGAATTCTTCCAAATCTTGGGCAAACCGGAGTAGTAAAATTTCTCCTTGTTCTTTGTATAAAATTGATCGCCCTTTAAAAAACACAAAAGCCTTAACTTTAGAACCATCTTCTAAAAAATTAATGGCGTGTTTTAGTTTAAAGTTATAATCATGGTCATCGGTATTAGGACCAAATCGGATTTCTTTCACTACTACCTTGGTGGTTTTAGCTTTAATTTCCTTTTGCTTCTTTTTTTGTTGATACAAAAATTTTTGAAAATCAACAATTTTACATACCGGAGGATCTGCATTAGGCGAAATCTCAACCAAATCGAGTTCAAGTTCGTCAGCTAATTTTAAGGCATCGCTGAGAGCAAAAACTCCTGGGTTTTCAATGTTTTCCCCTACTAATCGTACTTGCCTGGCCCTGATTTTTTCGTTAATAGAATACTTAGGCTCTGGGGTTCTTTGAGGTTGTCTGTTTGGACTGGGATTTTGCATGCGTTAAGCAGGACTTATTATTATTTAAAGGTTATTTATATTTCTTTTAATTGTGTTCCTATCTCATTGTTAATAAAACTGGCAAATTCTTCTAAAGACATACTACCTTTATCTCCATCGCCTTGTTTACGAACCGAAACTGAACCATCAGCTTCTTCTTTTTCACCGATTATTAACAGATATGGAATTTTCTTTAACTCGTTGTCCCTTATCTTCTTGCCTATCTTTTCGTTCCGGTCGTCTAATAAGGTGCGAATATCGGAATTATTTAGAAAATTCAAAACTTTTTTTCCGTAATCGTTGAATTTTTCACTGATTGGCATGATAACTACCTGATCGGGGGCAAGCCAAAGGGGGAATTTTCCAGCTGTATGTTCAATCAGAACTGCAACAAAACGCTCCATAGATCCAAATGGTGCCCGGTGAATCATTACAGGGCGATGTTTTTGATTATCGGCACCCATGTATTCCAATTCGAATCGCTCCGGCAGGTTATAATCAACCTGAATGGTTCCCAACTGCCATTTTCTTCCAATGGCATCTTTTACCATGAAATCGAGTTTAGGGCCATAAAAAGCTGCTTCACCAAGTTCAACAGTTGTTTTCAAGCCCTTTTCCTGTGCTGCCTCAATAATAGCGCTCTCTGCTTTATCCCAGTTTTCGTCCGATCCAATATACTTTTCTTTGTTATTCGGGTCACGGAGCGATATCTGAGCTACATAATCTTTAAAATCCAAAGCCTTAAATATTCGGAAAATTATATCAATAACTTTGATAAATTCTTCTTTTATTTGGTCGGCACGGCAAAACAAGTGAGCATCGTCCTGAGTAAATCCTCTTACCCTGGTTAATCCATGTAATTCGCCACTCTGCTCATATCTGTAAACAGTTCCAAATTCTGCCATTCGAATAGGTAAATCCTTGTATGAATGAGGTTTAGATCTGTATATTTCGCAATGGTGAGGGCAATTCATAGGTTTTAAAAGAAACTCTTCTCCATCCTGAGGAGTCTTGATAGGTTGAAATGAATCCTTCCCATATTTTTCGTAATGGCCGGAAGTAACGTAAAGTTCTTTTTGTCCGATATGAGGAGTAATTACTTGTTCATATCCATATTCCTTTTGAACTTTCTTAAGAAAATTCTCCAAAAGCTCCCGTAATTTGGCCCCTTTAGGAAGCCACAAAGGTAATCCCTGGCCAACTCGAGGCGAAAAGGTAAATAGTTCTAACTCTTTTCCTAACTTCCGGTGATCACGAAGTTTTGCCTGCTCCAGCATAACCAGATATTCTTCGAGCATTTTTTGCTTAGGAAAGGAAACTCCATATATGCGGGTAAGTTGTTTGTTTTTTTCGTTTCCACGCCAATAAGCACCAGCTATACTTAAAAGTTTAATAGCTTTTATATACGAAGTGTCTGGTAAATGCGGACCACGGCATAAATCGGTAAAATTACCCTGACTATAAAAAGAAATGGTTCCGTCAGTTAAATCGGTAATCAGTTCAATCTTATAAGGATCACCTTTTTGGGTAAAATAGGATAATGCCTCTTCTTTAGGGATATCACGGCGACTGTAAGGCGATTTGGTTCTCGCCAGCTCAACCATCTTATTTTCAATTTTAGGAAGGTCAGCATCCGAAATGCTTTTTCCGTCTCCTAAATCAATGTCATAATAAAAACCGTTTTCAATGGAAGGGCCAATCCCTAATTTAACTCCCGGATAAATCGCTTCCAGAGCTTCGGCCATCAAGTGGGCAGATGAATGCCAGAAAGCATGTTTACCTTCCTCATCGTCCCATTTATATAATTTTACAGAAGCATTGCCAAGTATAGCTCTTGTTAAGTCCCATGTTTCACCATCCACTGAAATGGACAATACCTCATTGGCCAGACTATTGCTAATACTTTTAGCAATTTCCAGTCCTGTAACTCCTTCTTGATATTCCCTCACCGATTGATCGGGGAAAGTGATTTTAATCATCGTAATGCCATTTTTGAAAAAAAAGTATGCAAAGATATACAATAATTACTTACTTTCAGCCAGTAAATAGGAAAAGGACGTTTAAATAATTTTATACCGATATGAAAAGAGGAATTATTGTTTTTCTATTCTTTTTAAATTTTATTGTTGCATTTGGGCAAATACAAGGTAAGCAAATATCTCTGGATGATATTTATACTTCAAGAAAATTTGCTGTGGAAGGAGTGAGTGGAATATTTTCCATGAAAGATGGAGAGCGCTATACCACCTTAAGCGATTATAGAAATATTATTTTATGGAAATATAATTCAGGGGAAGTGATCGATACATTGTTTTCAGTCACCAAAAATTCTTCTACTCTCAAATATATTTATGATTATCAGTTTAGTGCTGACGAAAGCAAAATACTCATATCCTCGAATGTTGAAGCAATATACAGGCATTCATTTAAGGCGGATTATTATGTATATGATCTTAAAACGGGGAAGCTGGAAAGTTTATCAAACAATGGACCTCAGGGGCTAGCTGATTTTTCTCCCGATGGGAAAAGAATTGCTTTTGTAAGGGATAACAATTTATTTATAAGGGACATTGAATCAGGCAATGAAAAGCAAATTACAACCGATGGCAAAAAGAATGAAGTTATAAATGGCGCTCCCGATTGGGTGTATGAAGAAGAGTTTGGCTTTAGCAAAGGTTTTACATGGTCTCCTGGTGGGAAATATTTAGCTTTTATGCGGTTTGATGAAAGTAAGGTCAAAACATATACGTTAACTTATTTTGATAATCTTTATCCTAATTTGTACGAATACAAATATCCGAAAGCTGGCGAAGCAAATTCTGTTGTATCGGTTCAGATATATAATGTAGAATCTAATAAAGTTGTTTCGGCCGACCTAGGCAAAGAAACTGATCAGTATATTCCAAGAATTTGTTGGACGGAGGAAAATGAAATGTTGGGTATTGTACGTTTAAACAGGCTTCAGAATAAAGTAGATGTCTTAATAGCAAATGCCAGCTCAGGAAAATGTTCGATTCTTTTTTCAGAATCAAACAAATATTATATTTCGGAAGTTGGCGATAGATATATCAATTTCTTAAGTGACAAAAAACACTTTATTGTTTTTTCTGAGCGCGATGGTTATAGCCATTTGTACTTATATAATATTTCCGGCAAGTTTGAAAGGCAATTAACATTCGGAAATTATGATGTTACAGATTTTCTTGGTTTTAATGCTGAAAAAAAATCCATTTATTATTCAAGCAGCGAACCATCTCCGATTCAAAAAGCGGTATATTCAATTGGATTAGATGGAAAGGAAAAACAACGCTTAACCGAGCATGCAGGGATAAATTTAGTGGAGTTTAACAGTACCTATAAATACTATATTCATACCTGGTCGAATGCCAATACACCACCAGTAATTACATTAAATAGTATTAATGGAAAGGCTATTCGAACTTTGGAAGGAAATAGTCAATTAATTGCAGCTACTAAAGAATTTAATTTTGCAAAGAAAGATTTTTTTGAATTTAAAAATCCCGAAGGTATTGTCTTAATGGGTTATATGATTAAACCTGTTAATTTCGATTCTACTCATAGATATCCATTATTCATGTTTGTATATGGAGGTCCCGAATCGCAGGAAGTAACTGATGAATGGGATGCATCGGTTAGCTGGTTTCAAATGCTTGCTCAAAAGGGGTATATTGTTGCTTGTGTTGATAATAGAGGAACAAACAACAGGGGAGAGGCTTTTCGGAAATCAACTTATATGCAACTTGGTAAACTGGAAACTGAAGATCAGATATCAGTTGCTAAGTATTTGTCGAACAAGGCGTTTGTAGATAGTACCCGAATTGGGATTTTTGGATGGAGTTATGGAGGTTATATGTCTTCGCTTTGTATGACAAAAGGTGCCGACATCTTTAAATTAGGAATAGCAGTTGCCCCAGTAACGAATTGGCGTTATTATGATAATATTTATACCGAGCGGTTTATGAGGACACCTCAGGAGAATCCTTCCGGTTACGATAAAAATTCTCCTATAAATTTTGCTTCACAATTAAAAGGGAAATTCCTACTAATTCATGGCTCTGCAGACGATAATGTTCATGTGCAGAATTCTATGGAATTTGCTGAAAAACTCATCCAATCAAAAAAGCAATTTGATATGATGGTATATCCAAATAAAAATCATGGAATTTATGGTGGAAATACCCGATTACAACTATA
>JAIFLU010000303.1 GCA_020048915.1 Bacteroidota bacterium
TAATCACATATTAATTCATCCTCATTTGATCCTTAAATTTAAAAAAAATAATAATTCAATCTTCCAATTATATCAGATTTGTATTCGAAACTTTACATTTATATCAATTATAATTTAAGCCCTATGACAGATAGCTTTAAACCGGAGCTTTTTAAGCTAATTAAAATTGTAAATAAAAAAACAATACAACACGGTTTAATAAATGAAAATGACAGGATTATGGTCGGAATTTCCGGCGGAAAAGACTCTTTGCTCCTTTTAGAAATATTTGGCGAACTAAAAAGTCTTCTAAGAATTCCTTTCGAAATAATCCCGGTTCACATCCACTTGCAAGAAATTGGATATTGTATCGACACAAAGTTTGCAGAAGATTTGTGTGAGCAATATAATACCACCCTTATAACAGTATCTGCTCCATTTTCCCCTGATCCAACCGGGAAAAAAGGCCCTTGTTTTTTATGTTCGTGGCAAAGAAGAAAAATACTTTTTGAGCTAACCAAAAAACTAAACTGCAACAAATTAGCATTAGGCCACCACATGGACGATGCGATACAAACCTTGCTGATGAACATGATATATCATGGTTCTATTAGCTCAATGCCAATAAAACTAAGCATGTTCAATAACGAACTTGAACTCATCAGGCCTCTTTTGTTTATTGAAGAAAGGGACATTGTAAACTACAAAAATATTAGAAACTACCCCCATTTAATTAAAAATTGTCCGTATGGCGATGATAAAAAGCGGAATACTATGGCCCATTTAATTAACCAAATGGAATTAATTCACCCTCAAGCGAAAAAAAATATTTTCCGGTCGATGGCAAAAATATATCCTTCCTATTTACCCGAAGGAGAAAATGCTATTATTGATGGTCTGAATGTAATTCATCCAAAAGAATAATTCTATAGTTGGTACCTAATTGAAACAGATAGTGCATAATTCCTGGGGAGACCCGGATAGTAATACCTTGGAGGGTTATTATTTACCGAAGGGGCATTAATAAGAATCATGGATGCATAGGAATTGTCAAAAACATTATTGATTACACCTGATATTTTAATTCCCAATTTTTGAAATAAACGATATTGAAATTCTGCCTTTATATTACTATACCAATAACCGGGATAAAATTTTGTATTCAGGTCGTTCATAGGGATTCGATCATTTATAAACACCTCTGGTTCAATGAAAAAAAGATTTTGGTACCCAAAACGGGAACTTAGATAGATTCGTTTAGAAGGAATTCCGGGTAAAAAATTATTGTCAAAAGGAACACTATCTTGTGTGAATTCTGAAAATTTTACCGATAAAAACGATGCCATAATTTTATAATCATCGATATAAAATGACGACTTATTAACGATTGAAATATTGCTCTTTTCCAAAACAAACTCAACTCCTTTATGCATTGTTTTTCCGGCATTCTTTCCAATATAAGTATCTTCGGCAATCCGCTCAGGAATAATTAAATTTGTAACCGGCATATAGAAAGAGCTTATAGAATATTTTAACTTCTTAAATAGTTGATTACCTTTTATTCCAAACTCGAAGCTTAAGGCTTGCTCGGGTAGCACATTGTTATTAATGGTTCCATTAGGATAAAGAACTTCCTGAAACGAGGGATAAGAGACACCCCGACTAATACTCCCAAATAAAAAATGGTTCTTTACAATTTGTCGGGAAACGGATATTCGGGGAGAAATAAACAGCTTTCCATTATAAGTTTGCTTTACGGGGTTATTTGCAAAAGAATTAAAATCAGATGAAATTGATTTACCAGCATTTAAACTCAAACTAATATAATTCTTAAAATCAGGAACGTAATCTAAAATAAAAAAAACATTCGCCTGGAAAATATCATCCCTATTTTTGGCGGTTTGCAATCCTTTTACCCCAACATTCCCAATATTCTCGAACAATACTGGTTTATATCTTTCAAAAAAAACTGAAAAACCCGGAGTAATAGATAATCCCTGAAATCTCGGAAAATTCATTTTAAGATTATATTTTATTCCACCAATTATATCGTTTTCGTAAAGAAAATTAAAGGGCCTTACTTCCTCAGTTTTCTTGAAAATATGGTATAAAGTAACATTTCCCGAAATGGAAGGTGAAAAAGCATACCTATTGGTTAAACCTAGCAGGAAACGCTGCGAATTTTCCCTCCCATGGGTTTTAAGCCAATTTGCCGCTGCTGTTGTAGGATTGTTATAGAATGTAATGCTATCAATTGAACTGGGAATTTCGGACATCACGCGGGTATATAATCCTATAAAATTCAACTGGGACTTTTTTCCTTCAAAACTATAATTAACTAAAAAAGATTTTCGGTCGTAACTGCTGTTTTCCCTGTATCCTTCGGAAGATGTATTTTTAACCGACACCAAAACCGACGATTTTCCCGATCTTATAAATGACGATGCCATATTTTGCAAGGTACCATAGGAGGCCAGATATGAATTCAAATAAACATAATTCTTTTCCTGTTTTGCAGGAGATATAGATAAAAGTAGTGTACCTCCAAGCGAAGGTCCATATATTCCAGCTGTTGGACCACTTATAACCTCGGTTCTGCTCACCAACTGTAAATCGATATCATCGATAAAAGTATCCCCTTCCCCCGATGTTAGGGGAATATCATTTAACAAAGCATTGATCTTACGCGTGCCATAGAGTGAACGCGTGCCAATACCCCTCATGGTAATCCTGCTTGTATTATAACTCCCTGTATGGGCATAAACGGAAGGACTTTTATTTAAACTTTCGGCTATATTTATGGGAACTATTGAATTTTCAATAGTATTCGGGACAATATATACCGACCCGGGAAACCTTCGGGTGACAATCTTATTATAATTAGCCTGTACTTCTAATTCAGGCAGAATGGTTTCTTTTACTATAGAATCAGATTTTGCATTGGTTATATCGGGATCGTTTTGACTATATAAATTAAGAAAAGAATTGTATAATAAGGCAAAAGATGTAATTAAAATAAATTTCATATTCGCGATGTTACTATTAATAGGATAATTGATCCTTTTTAAGTAAAACAGAAAAACATGAAATTCGTTCAATTTCCGGTCTTCACAATTATAACTTTAAGCAATATTGTTTTTGGGGGATTAAAGTAAATAGAAATTGATTTTTATTGAATATTATGGCATTTTTTTAATAAAATTGCAATGCTATTTGAGAAACAAGATTTAAAACAACAGGTAAATAACTCACCAATTAAACAACATAGATGTTTGAAAGAATTAAGTCGAAAGTATTAAAGGCAGATGAGCTTTCTTTAATAAAAAGTCAATACCCCGGGAAAAAAATAGTGTTTTGCACGGGTTGTTATGACATATTGCAATCGGGCCATGCTGTATTTTTCAATCAGTGCAAAGATCAAGGAGATATTCTGGTAGTTGGCGTAGGTAGAGATGAAGTAATTACACAATTAAAAGGGCCTGGACGACCGGTAAACCCAGAAAACAACCGTGTTTATCTAGTTGCGTCCCTGTTAGATGTAGATTATGCAGTTTTAAATGATTCTGTAATTCTGCCTGGAAAAATTGATTTTAAAAATATCCTGGAACAATTAAAACCCGATGTTTTCATTCTCAATGACGATGATTCAGGGGTTGAACTTAAAAAAGAAATCTGCGATAAAATTGGTATAGAAATCGCCTTTGTTAAACGGGAAGTTCCCGAAGAATTAGAGCCTACTTCAACGACCAGGATTATTGACAAAATAAATTTTGCTTTCAGAGCTCCTTTAAGAATTGACTTTGCCGGTGGTTGGGCCGATGTGCCTTACATTATGGATGGGGTAACAGGATACGTATCGAACATTGCTATTAAACCCCTTATTGAATTTAAAGCCGGTAGATTTAATTTTTCGGGATACCCCCGGGGTAGTGGACTCAGCACTTCCACTGCTGCTAAACTTCTCGAAATGATTAGTGCTAAGAATTACAATGCAGAATCGAAATCGTTGACTGCTATTGCTGAAGATTTGTTTAACCTCGAAAATAAAGAGTTGAATTGGGCTATTGGCCGCCAGGATCAGTATTCCATTGTATATGGAGGGTTTAACTGTTTTGAATTTGGAAAAGATCATGCCCTTCCTGTGAATGAAGAAATACCTATGGAAGTGCTCGAAAGCTTCAGGCACAACTTGTTGCTTTTACATACCGGCGTTTCCCGAAATGCCCAACAGGCAGTGGAGCAAGTGTATCAAAACCACAAAACTCCGCAGGGAAAAGCAGCGCTCGAAAAAATATCTTCGTACGGTCTCCAGTTTTACAATTTATTGCTGCAAAGAGATTTCATGGGCTGTGCAAAGACAATGGAGGCTAATTTTATTGCTCAAAAAGAATTAGCAACTGCCACATCGAACGAATATCTCGATGAAATGTACGCCTTTGCAAAAGAAAACGGAGCTTACGGTGGGAAAATTTGTGGTGCCGGCGGTGGTGGCGCTTTTGTATTTTACTGCGAAGATCCCGGCTCGTTAAAACGCGCTATGAAAAAACAGTTTGTGGATTGTTTCGAAATCGATTTTGAATTCGAATACAAAAACATAAAATCACTCAATACCCTATAAATAATTAATATTGAATAGTTACTATTACTCTCCATTAAAATATGGCGGGCATTTAGTAACTATTCATTTTTTAAAGGTTACCTATTCCTTATACCCCTTGAAATATTTCATAAACTGCACCCTCTCATAAGCCGCAGGGCTGGAGATATTTGCCTGACTTAGAATTCCTCTGAAATCATCAATGGATGCATACGATTTTACCTCCATCCAGGAATCTAGCTCCTGAAGCATTTTAGTTATTGAATCAAAACCCTGAGAATACAGTACCGATGCTATTTCACCGACATTTGCTCCAGCAAGTAAGACTTTAATAAGTTCTTTACTTCCATGTATCCCGGTTGTGGCAGCCAGGTCGCACGAAACACGTTCGGCTAAAACAGCAATCCAGCGTAAGGTAAGCGATAAGTCTTCGGGATGGCTCAATACGTAACCATTTGTAATTTCTAACTTTTCGATATCGATGTCGGGAGAATAGAACCGGTTAAACATTACCAATCCCTGAATACCACTCTCAGAAATCCTGGTTAGCATTTGCAGTAAATTTGAAAAGTAATAACTTGTTTTTACAGCAATCGGAATTGAAACCTGTTTTTTTACCTCTTCGATAATTGAGAAGTAAACTTGCTCATTTTCCTGAGATGATCGCTTCAAATCGGTTGGTAGAATAAATAAATTAAGTTCCAGGGCATCGGCCCCCGCATTTTGTATCTCCTTTGGAAAATATGTCCATTGACCGGCTGTTACACAATTAATGCTTGCAATCACCGGTATTTCAATATTTTTCTTTGCTTCTCTAATTAATTCAAGATATTTTACAGACGACTCCTCTTCGAGCGTATCATGTTCATAAAAATCCAACGTTTCGGGATACAAAAATCCCTGATTCCCCATTTTATTGAAATTATCCTTCATTTCGGTAACAATTTCTTCTTCAAAAAGTGATTTAAGAACAATTGCTGAAACCCCTTTCTTTTCAAGTTCAATCAGATTTTTCACTTTGGAAGTTATTCCCGAACTAGCAGCAATTAGCGGGTTTTTAAGGGTCAATCCCAGATAAGAAGTAGAAAGATTTGCCATGAAGTTTGTTTTTAGACAAATTTAAACCATTTTTTGATGTATTATCAATTATAATTGATCGCCAAATAACAATCGTTTAAGGGATTTTATAATTTTATCGCTCGAATGAAAAGAAAAATAAGATTCAATCAGCACCATGCTTACTGCTTGATATTCGCAAGTATTTTGCTGAACTCATGCAACTTTTTAGCTTCTTTTCCTTTAAATATTGAAGATATTGATACACTAAGTGTATATCGCAAATATCAGGATAGTATCACAAAATCCAAAGAAGTAGTATTTACCGTAGATTCAATTGTAAGTAAAGAAGATAGCGTATTATCTCTTCCAATGGTATCCCCCAAAAAGCCAAGTATTGCCTGGGTAGTTGTAAATGGCTCGTTCAGGGTAAAGGATAATGCTTCCAGAAAGTTCGAGCAAATGCAATCGTTGAATTCCACGAAATTAATAATCGTAAAAGACAGTATCTTTTTTGTATCGTTGGGGCAATTTAACACTAAAGATTCCGCAAAGCACTTTCAACAAATTTACCGAGAGAGCCTTACCCAAGGTAATTATTTATTGAAGGTTACCTCCAGCGACAGCATTATGAAATCGTCGGCTGATTAATCAGAAAGCCCCTCCTGTCATAATAAACAGTGGTTGGAATTCGAAGCTCTTATAATGAGGGCGTAACCGATCGGTATTATAATATTTTCGGATATCGACAACTTTCCGGGAGCCTACCACTACATCAATGGGGGCATTATCGTACCTCCCGTTTCTCAATACTACTAAACGACCATGAATACCCTTCATAATTAAATCGAGGGCCAGGTTGCCATAAGCCATCGGAACAATTGAATCAATAGCATCCGGATCGCCACCACGAACCAAATAGCCTAATTGCTGGCTAATGGTGTTTATTTTCTTCCCATTATTGAATTGAGGGGATATCGTTTTAATTTTTTCGGAAATAGCGACTCCAATACCTCCAAGTTTAGCATGCCCATACATATCGCGCTCATGGCTCTGAAATACCATATCTTCCATTCCATCGAAAGTGGCTCCTTCGGATACTAGAACTACGGAATAGCGGCTTGGATTCCTGAATCTGTCTTCTAACAATAGTTCTGTAAGCTTTTCAATATTAAATTTATATTCAGGAATAACACACCTGTTCGCAGCTCCGGCCATAGTAGGAAGCATTGCTGTAAACCCGGCATATCGGCCAAAAATCTCCACAACAAGAATCCGTTCATGCGAACCGGCAGATGTCCGAAGGGTATTTGTCATATTTATAGTACGGGTAATGCAGGTACTAAAACCAATACAATAATCGGTGCCAGGCACGTCATTATCCATTGTTTTAGGAATTGCAATTACCTTCACCCCTTCCTGATATAATCGAACTGCATATGTTAATGTATCATCGCCGCCAATGGGAATTAAATAATCAACACCCAGATAACCCAAATTTTTAAGGATAATAGAAGTCATATCATTCTCCTTGTGCTTAAACTTATCCTGCAAATGTTCCGGCACAAATTCCAGGGGAACTTTGCTAGGATTGGTGCGGCTGGTATGGAGAAATGTCCCTCCTGTTCTTCCTGATTTATTCACAATTTCTTCAGTTAAAACAATATATTTATCGCTATTATCGGCTTGAGGGTCTGGAATAAGTTCCAATAAACCAGCCCATCCATGGCGCAAACCTAAAACCTGATAACCCTCCTGAATAGCTCTAAGTGTTATCGCACGAATAGCAGGGTTAAGTCCAGGTACATCACCTCCACCCGTAAGAATTGCGATTGTTCCTTTTTTATGATTGATATTTGCCATAGTTGGTAGGGTTTAAATCAAGGAAATTATTGAATTTCTTAAATTTAAAAAATAATTTTTAAATCGAACCAATCAAAGCATTTTTTTATTTCGAAGTGGAGCTAACAAGAGATGTCACTGGATATTTTAGTCCAGTAGCTCCTGTATAATAAGCTTTTATTGAACCAATTAATATTTTAGCTTCGACAAGTATTGGCACACGGTTTTCGTCATCGGTAACCCAAACCATAATATCTTCGCCCCCTTTAAAGATGGTGCCTTCAACCATTAGTGCTGAAAATTTATAACATCGGTATTTCTTTTTATCCCGGTTTTCAATTGTTTCCTTGCCTAAAAACCTAAAATACAAATTATATATTTTATTGTCTATTATAGTAGTAATTGGCATGCGTTCGTTTATTTTTAAATTCGCGAAATCGAGACTTCTACAAAAATAAATAGCCGATAACACATCAAATGTGCAGGTTGATAACGCCAAAGTATCTTTAGTACGGGGCACATCGTTATTCTCAATAATACCAAAAATTTTCTTTTGAGGATAATTGAAATTGTATTGTTCATATGCTTTATATCCTCCTTCGTAAGTATTACGTTCAAAATAAGCAGGTAAAAGCGTCTCTTTATCAACATAACTTTGATATTTATCGCGCACTTTGTAAAGCCAATCGTAGTTTGTTAAACTGGTTCCGGATGCTTCAAAATGGTAACTCGATTCATTTCTAAAGTCCTTCTCTGAAGTAGTAAACTGAACATTTCCTGCATGAATCCAGATAAACCCCCAATTATAAAATGCTTGGTAATTAGCTACCTCGCCAGACTTAAAAGGCTTATATTTAATTGTACACTGCCCAAATACATTTATATTAAAAACAACAGATAACGTAAAAAATATCGAAAAATAGTACTTCATATTTGCTTTCAAAAATTTTGTGAAAATAATAATACCTCCGTCAAATTGAACACCGTTTACTTAATAACAACATTTTTTCAATTACGTTGCGTTGCCAGTTATGAAAACTTGCAATTTGACGTAGGAATAAATGGTATTTCGCCCAGATCAACCATTGCATTTACCATGCTAATTCTTTGAAATTTAAATATATCGGCAACGGAAATTTCCGCTTCAAAAACAATCCCCTGCTGAAGAAGAAAAGTCCGTTTTACACCATTTAAAAGTGGTGTTGACGGTGTATATAGTTTTTCACCATCGTCAAAAACTAAATTAGCATAAGTACTATCGGTTACAAATCCATTTTTAATCAAAATAAATTCCTCCCCCGGAGATGCTTTACTTCGGAGGTGATTAAAAAAAGTACGATCGAAGAACTTGTAGGAATAATCGAAACCGGTGGGGCAATTTATTACATGAAAGATATTTACAGGGGTTGGAACATAGGCTTCAAAAGAAACAGAAACAATAGATTGATTGTAGATAACCCGGCATTTATAGGTTTTGTCTGATGCTAAACCGAAAGGTATTTGTATATGGTCGAAGAGATTTATTTCGTTAAATGCCGGGAAAAAATGCTTTCGGGTACTGTTAAACCTAGCATTATGCAATTCTTTATTAAAAAAAATCCCATTCGAGTATTTAATTGTTTCGAGAAATTGGTGCATACACTTTATCTATCAATTCATTATATTCCGAAAGGCAGTCGCTTTGAAAAGTGACCCCTCCCCCGCTTTGAAACACAAGCTTTTTGTTCTCTTGTTTAATGAAACGGATCATAACGGCTGTGTCGAGTTTATGGTTGTCCCAAACGCCAAATATACCGGTATAAAATCCACGAGGCTTCATTTCAACCAATTTGATAATTTCAACTGTTTTGTCTTTGGGGGCTCCTGTAACCGATCCCGCTGGTAGCAAAGAAAACAACAACTCGCCCAAACTGTTCTCGTAATCATTTGTTAGTACCCCCTCAATTTCAGTACTGGCTTGAAAAATTGCCCCAAAGTTGGTATCGATTAATTCCAGGTACCTATAGCGGTTAACTTTTACATTTTGCGCTACCATGCTCAAATCGTTCCGAAGCAAATCCACAATAGTGGCGTGCTCTGCAGCTTCTTTTCTGTCGTTTAGTAAAGTTACCTGTGCTTTGGGTGAATTGGCTTTTATAGTTCCCTTCATTGGGAATGTTTTAATTACTCCATTGGCAATAGAAATAAAACGCTCGGGCGAAAATAATACAAACTCATTTTTAAAAAACAACTTGAATGGCGCTTCAGAAGCCAGAAATAATTCGTAAAGTGACAAATTTGTAGAAACGGGGGTAGGAAATGTCAGATTTAATAAATAGGAATTCCCTGTTTGTATTTCTGAAATTACTTTTTTGAATGCCTCTTCATATTCTTTAAAGGAAACAGGAGTTTTTTCAAAGGTTGTTAATATAGGAAGCAGATTGGGATACTGAAAGTTTCGTTCACCAGGAATACTATAATAAATCTGTTGAGAAGAACATTGATCTTTGGGCAGAACCAGATTGTTTTCCTTTTCGAAATCGATAACAAAAAAAAATGGGGTTTCTTGCTTAACGAAGGAATTAATAGTTTTGATGGTTTCAATACTACCGAGCATGCCCTGAGAGAAAATAAAAAAAGGGTAAGCTACTTATATCGCACCGCTCAACCGCTTACCCTTGCTTCCTTCCGAACCTGGGGGAGTTCAGCAGGAGCTGGTCGTATAAGACTTACCCGGCGCAAAAGTATAAAATTAATTGGGAAATGAAACTTCGAAATCAATATTAATTTAATATTCTTCATTTAAAAAAACCCTTATATTTGTACACTAACCCTAAAAAATTATAAATCAATGGAAAACACTAACAAACCTTCGTTAATTCAAACTACTCTTACCTGGGGATTGATTACCGGTTTTGCCGGAGTGGTTTACTCATTAATCCTTTATTTTGCAGGATTATCGCTGAATAAGCCAGCAGGTTATGCTGGTATGATAATTACCATTGCAGGTATTTATTTAGGAATAAAGGCATTTCGTGACCAATCTCTTGGTGGGTATATTTCTTACGGACGTGCCTTAGGAACCGGTGTTCTTATAAGCTTATTTGCCAGCATTATAGGTACTATTTTCATGATAGTACTTTATACATACATTGATCCTGAACTAATAACCCGTTCGTTACAGGAATCTCAGGATAAAATGGCTGAACGTGGTATGGCTGAAGACCAAATAGAGGCTGCAATGGAAATGTCGAAAAAATTATTTGTCCCTATGGTTGGAATCATGGGTATATTAATGGGAGTATTTTTAGGTTTTGTAATTTCGTTAATAGTATCCATTTTTCTAAAAAAAGAAGGTGATGCATTCAATAACGACATGGCTTCTGTTAAATAATTAAGGTTACCGAATTATTAAAACTCTGTATAATCCTTTTTGTGTTTGTACAGAGTTTTTTGTTTTCCGAAAGAATGATTCTATTTTTGTTGAAAATATTCCCACTGAATGGACATATCAATTGTAGTTCCCCTTTATAATGAGGATGAGTCGTTGCCAGAGCTGGCAAGCTGGATTGAAGAGGTAATGAATAAACATGGTTTCTCGTACGAAGTATTGCTAATAGACGACGGAAGCAGTGATCGGTCATGGCCGGTTATCGAAACACTCGCAGCAAAAAATAATGCTATTAAAGGAATTAAACTTCGCCGCAATTATGGAAAATCGGCTGCTTTGCAAAAAGGATTTGAAGCAGTTTTAGGCGATGTTGTTATTACCATGGATGCCGACTTACAAGATAGTCCCGAAGAAATTCCTGAATTTTTTAAAATGATTACCGAAGATGGGTTTGATCTTGTATCGGGCTGGAAAAAGAAGCGATACGACCCACTTTCTAAAACTATTCCTACAAAACTATATAACAAAACCCTCCGCTCCTTAAGTGGCATAAAACTGCACGATTTTAACTGTGGCCTCAAAGCATACAAGAACGAAGTGGTAAAATGTGTGGAAGTTTATGGAGAAATGCATCGCTATATACCCTATATGGCCAAAAAAGCAGGTTTTAGAAATATTGGTGAAAAAATTGTAAAGCATCAGAAACGCAAATATGGCGTTACCAAATTTGGGTGGGAACGTTTTATTAATGGCCCGCTGGACCTTTTAAGTATTATGTTTATCGCTAAATTTGGCAGGCGGCCCATGCACTTTTTTGGATCAATGGGTACCATAATGTTTGGGTTAGGGTTTTTAGCAACCTTATATCTGGGTTTAGAAAAATTGTACTACGTCTTTAGCCATGTAAAGGCTCCATTAATTACCACCAGTCCATATTTTTATCTCGCACTTACATCAATGATTATTGGATCGCAGCTATTTCTCGCTGGTTTTATCGGAGAGTTAATTTCAAGAAATTCATCTGAACGGAATGATTATAAAGTAGAGAAAACTGTTTAAATTTATGAATCCCAGATCTTTTAAACTTTGCCATATGACCCGCATTATACATGCTTAAACTGATCTTTTATATATTTTCAATTTACCAGGAATACTCAAGCTCCCAATTCCTAAAAAAAATTCGACTTTGAATTATTGAGAACGTGCTCAATTTTCTTTTAGCTAGTGTGTTGTTTATTATAAACAACCAGTTATTAATCAAGTGTTAATAGGGTTCATTATTATCGGCATATTGTTTTTTCGCTTCATAATAACTACTATTAATCAGCATGTTAATAATTTGATTACCTCGTAACCCCATGTAAAACTCCAAATTAGCATGTACCGATAGGTTAAAAAAGTCAGGGCAACTAAAGCCGGTATCTGCGCTGACGATGATTTGTATTCACGGGAATATTGCTCGTATGGCTTTTACAACACGGCTCAGTATCTTAAGCATCCATCGCGAAGTATAAACGTTGCCCGGACGTCAAATAGGTAAAATAAGCAATCTGGCATTGCCATCAAAGAATACTGATTTTCTCGGCACTAAAACCGAAGGAAACTGGCTTAAATTTACTCGAAAAAGCTATCCTTGAATCTTTCATTTGCGGGCGTAATTGACTCCACATCTAACTAATTCAAATATAAATAATTATACCCATACTTTAACTATTCGTATGAATTATTCGGGTTAATCAACTCGAATAATCCTTTTGAAAATTGGGATTACTTACAGGCTGTATTGAGCATTCTTTTTATTTTGAGAGACAAAGACAACTTTCAGACGAAAAGATTTAACCGGACAAGCAAACGTGATTGGCAGTATAGAATAACCTTGGGGTAAGAATGTGGTTAAAATGTAAAGAAATTTAATTAGAAAAATAGAAGTATGGCCTTCAAATCATCCGAAATAAGTAATAAGTGGGTATTTCAACCAACATTATTAAACGGTTTATACACTGCCATACTGGTATTTTAGTCAAATTTAACTAGAACATTAGCAAAGTGCGTGCATTGTTCCATTCGTTCCAAATTGGAATATTTAATGTTCCAATCTGGAATTTCTGAAAATAAAAAACCCCGTAAAAACTGATGTTTTTCGGGGTTTCTGAGGGTGATTCCGACGCGATTCGAACACGTGACCCACAGCTTAGAAGGATATTGTCACTATTTTATATATATTAAAATATTAACACTTTATTGGTTATAAATAAATCAGTAAAGTGTGTGTAAAGTTCAAAGAGAGTTTTTATTTTCTGTTTTTTTATAAAAATTATAATTGAAAGTTACACTTTTAACTTATTACTCCAGCTTAATATTTTACTATCCGATATAAAAATACCCAATCTTTACTTTTAACCGAATGTGGTAAATTCCAATTGGAATATTGCTCAAATCAAGTATTTCCATAGAATTCTGCTTTATTTCATTTAATAATTTATTCTCAACCTCCCGCCAAAAACATCGTCGCCCATCGTTGTTAAAATCAGCTACGGTTATTATGCCTGTGAGGTCGATTACTTATCAAGTAATTATAACAACAAGCAAAACTATGACTAAAATAATTTTATACAGGATTAAACTAATTCTTTGAGCTTGGGCTAAGAGCTAAATTGAATTAATCAAATAATTATATTACATATCCATTTTTCAATTTATATATTTAAATGATTTAGTGACGATAAAAATGTTTCTTGGAAAATAAATAAGGTTTTTGTTTTCAATAATTAACATGGTGAAAAATTGAAAAATTAAAATACTCTCATAAAGATTGTATAAAAAATCAAAAAGGCTATCCAAATAAAAAACTTTAATTATAAACACTATGTTAAATTTGAAAACTGATCTGTTTACAACGTTTATTTGTCCTTTGTTATCGGCTCCAAAAACTACTGTTATTTGCTGTTTTTTGAATATAACACCAGTTACTAAATTTCATTTCAGCCATCAAATAGATACAGTCAGTAGTTTTTATTTAAAATAGCTGTATAAAAAACAAAAGACTTGCAATTGATTCCAGAATAAAACTAAAGTTGAATTGCAATTTCTGATTGAACATCTAATCAGAAATTGTAAGTGTAATATTGGGTAGAGGGAGTTTGCATTTACTATTACTACAAATTGAAATACCAAAGCTAACTCTAGGAATAAAGTCCCATGGCATAGTAAGTAGAATGCAGCCACAAGGTTGGATACTGTATTAAATTCAACATATGTGATAGATAATTAGGATGATATTATTGGCAATTAAAATAGTTTACTATCTTGCAAATAGAAAAGAAGTCTTAAAATGAATGATACCAACAGATGTAGCGGTTTACAAAAAAAATTCAATGAAAATACCCCCAAAGAACTTAATAGAGATATAACACCAATACTGATATACGGATGTTAGGGGCAAGTGTAAAAAACCGCACAGCAGACAGATAAGTGCGAAATTGACAGGATTGAAATATGGAATTTAGCTCTTCGATAGGTTGGTGCAAATTGGATGAATTTATTTTGTTTTTTTCTTCTCACGCTCAAAAAAGAAAAAAAGAAATTGAAACCCCAACGCACATTGCAGCACATTTGCAAGCCCACACGAGCCGACGCTCAAACCAAAGGCTTGCAAAAGAGCTGCAATTTTGCCGACACACTCAGAGCATTGTTGAGACTAAAACTGTATTTTTGAAAATTAAATAGATAAAGAAAGATAAATGCTGAATAAAGAAAAACTCAATAATCTTGCAGGAGAACTTTGGAAAGGTGCCAAGAAGCTACGTGGAAAGTTCAAAGCTTACGAATATCAGGCTGTAATACTGCCAATGATTATGATTCGCAGGATTGAATGTATGCTAATTCAAAAGCGGACTGAAATAGAAGGAGAACTGAAAAAAGCTAATCCAAAAATCACAGACGCTGAACTGAAAAAGAAAGTTAAGCAACGTGAAATCCTGACTATTCCGTATTACAACAAAAGCGACTGGACTTTAACTAAAATTCTTAAAGATGATGCAACACAAGTGGAAGCTCATTTCAGGGAATACCTGAAAGAATTTTCGCCAATCCTAAATGAAATAATTGACGAGTTTAATTACCGTGAGACAATCAGTAAAATGGTCAAGGCGAACCGCCTTGACAGTATTATTGATTTGGTGGACGATGAAGATTTTAGTACGCAGCGATTAAGCAATATTGAAATGGGCTATGTGTATGAAGAATTGCTGCAACGCTTTACACAGGACGATGCCAAAGACACAGGAGAACACTTTACGCCCCGTGAAATTATCCGCATAATGGTTGAGTTAATGGAAATTGACTTTAACCCAAAAACAGCGAAACAAGCTATTAGCATTTACGACCCCGCTTGCGGAACAGGTGGAATGCTAAGCACAGCCAAAGAACATTTGATGGATAAAGCAAAAACCGAAGCCGAGCAACAGAATGTACAAACATTGGTTCAGCTTTTCGGTCAAGAATATTTGGGACAAAACTTTGCTGTTTGTAAAACCGATTTACTTCTACGAGGAGACCTTGACGGTAGCAACAAAGACAATATTACAAAAGGGAATTCCCTAATTCCAGACATTGCAAGTGGTAAAGAGCCTGGAGATAAACACTTTGGAAGACAGTTTGATTATATGATTTCAAATCCGCCATTTGGTGTTGATTGGAGTGAATATGCAACCGATGTAAATAAATTTCTGACTACACGTTATAAAACAGGAACACCGCCAAGCAATGACGGGGCATTATTGTTTTTGCTAACAATGATTGAGAAAATGAAACCTGTAAAAGACGGAGGAAGTAAAATTTCCATTCTTTTTAATGGTTCGCCTTTAAGTAATGGTGATTGCGGTGGCAGCGAAAGCGAAATACGAAGATACGTTCTTGAAAATGATTTGTTGGATTGCATTGTGATGATACCCGACCAAATGTTTTATCAAACAGGCATTTACACTTACATTTGGGTTTTGAACAACAAAAAAGAAAAACACAAACAAGGCAAAGTACTCATCATTAATGCTAGACAGCAATTTGAAAAAGAGCCAAAAGCCTTCGGAAACAAGCGAAATAGAATTACTGAAACTCACCGCAATTGGATTATACAACAATACGACAACTGGAAACAAAACGATTTTTGCAAAGTATTCAATAAAGAAGATTTTAGCTATCATAAAGTAAAAGTGCTGTTTTGGCAAACAGATGAAAACGAAAAGCCAATGTGGATTGAAGAATCATTTACAGTACAACTGAATAATGGCAACGTAAAAAAGAAATTCGATTTATATGGAGATTTTGAAATGACTGTACATATACAAGCAGCAAAAGGAAAAGAACACACGATAAAATTTAAGTTTGATGGTGAAAATACTTTTGAAACGCTGGTAAAAAAAGAACTTTCAAAAAGCAATAAAGACTTGAAAGACCTTGCTGCAAGAGAGTTTACATCTTGGCTGAAAGAATGTGAACTAACAGCAACATACTGCCATCGCCACTATATTGAAGATGCCGAGTATATTCCTTTTGAAGAAGATATTGAAACTTTCATAAAACGTGAAATTGATAAACCCATTATCCGTTGGGATTATGCGGCCAAAGAAGGCGATAAAGAAATTTTAGGTTACGAGTTTTTACCTAACAAATATTTCTTTACATATTCTCCACCACCGCCAAGCGATGCTTTATTAAAAGAGTTTTGGGTTTTGGAAAAGGAAGCCGAAAAGATTTTATCATCTATTAAACAATTAGCATAGATGATGAAATACGAGTTAACAAGTAGCGGCATTGATTGGATTGGCAATGTTCCAAAACATTGGAGAAAGGAAAAGATTTTCCGTGCTGCAGAATTCGTTACTTCGGGTGGAACTCCAAGAAGTGGGAATGAGGCATATTATGATGGTGATATTTATTGGATTCAAAGTGGAGATTTGAATGATGGTTATGTAACAGATACTGAAAAGAAAATTACCCAAGATGCTATAGATAATTCTTCTGCAAAGATATTTCCAAAAGACACATTACTGGTTGCTATGTATGGTGCGACTATTGGCAAATTAGGTATTCAGGCGATGGAAGCTGCAACGAACCAAGCTTGTTGTGGTATTTACCCTACGAAAAGAATTGAGTTAAAATTCCTTTTTTATTTTTTCCACGCTGTAAAAGATAAATATATTTCTGATTCTTATGGAGGAGGTCAACCTAACATCAGTCAATCTTTAATCAAACAAACTTATTTCTTTGTTCCTGACAAAATCGAACAAATAGCCATTGCCAAATACTTAGAAAAAGCTTGTGCAGATTTAGACCGAGTAATAGAAATAAAACACAAACAGATTGAGAATTTGCAACAACAGTTGAAATCGCAAACTTCAAATTGGTTTACAAAAGGAAATCAATCGGAATTAAAAAAAACTGACAGCCCAATTATTCCTGAAATTCCTAAGAACTGGCAATTATTAAAACTTAAAAGAGTTTTGGAAGAAAAATTAAAATACGGCGCGAATGAATCAGGCGACTTAGATAATCCTGATGACCCAAGATACATTCGAATAACTGATTTTGACGATGATGGTACTTTAAGGGACGACACTTTTAAATCTTTACCGCCAGAAGTCGCCAAAGAATATTTATTGAGTGAAGGTGATATTCTATTTGCAAGAAGTGGGGCTACTGTTGGAAAAACTTTCATTTTTAAAAATTACAAAGGCATTGCTTGCTATGCAGGATACCTGATAAAGGCAGTCACTTTAAAATATAAAATGCTACCTGATTATTTGTATTACTATACTAAAACAAAAATGTATGAGGATTGGAAAAACCTGATTTTCACACAAGCAACAATTCAAAATATTGGTGCAGATAAGTATCAATACTTGCCAGTTCCAGTTCCTCCAATTGAAGAGCAAAAAGATATTTTAAGAAAAACTGAATTGCTTAATAAAAAAGTAAAAACTGCTCAATCTACAATTGAAAAACAGATTACCACTTTAATGAATTATAAGAAAAGTTTAATTCACGAAGTAATAACAGGCAAAAAACAAGTTTATGGTTTAAGCGAAGAAAAGTCTAAATTGCAAACAGCATTATGAAAAGCGAAAAGGAGAAAATATTTGAAAATCACATAGCAGCTTATCTTACAGATAGGCATCACTATCAATCATTATCGGCAGCAGATTGCACCGATTCAGATTTTCATTTTGTTGCTGCTCATTTGCTTGCCTTTATAAAAGAAACACAACTTAGCAAATACGAAAAACTTCAAGAAAATTACGGCACGGACGCTGAGCGTGAAATTTTTGAAGCACTTAAAACGGAACTGCAACGAAAACCACTTTGGGTGATTATCCGAAATAGCTTGCCAGTAAGAGGCATTTCGTTTGATTTGTTTTACCCAAAACCAAGAAGCAGCAACAGCCAAACTTCGTTTGATAATTATACCAAAAATATTTTTTCATTAAAGCAACAATATCATTTCAGTAACGATTCTCAAAAAAGCATTGATTTGGTTTTGTTCCTAAACGGCTTGCCAATTATAACTATTGAACTAAAGCACGAAGATGAAGGTCAGAATGTGTATGATGCAGTAGAACAATACAATATTAGACCACAGGAAAGCCAAATATTCTCTCTGCCATTTCTGCATATTGCAGCCGATACAAGTGAAGTCAAAATTGCAACTAATCCGTTTACTGAATATAATTTTATACCGTTTAATCAAGGTCTTACTAATAAGGAAGAAACTCAAGGTGAATATCCGATTGAGTTTTTATATAAAAATGTATTAAGCAAAGATTGGGTTTTAGAATATATTAGTTTTTTTCTTCTTTACATTCCTGCAAGCCAAAAAATAACCGAAGATGGAATACAACTGATAGAGCCTGAAAGAACAATTTTCCCAAGGTATCACCAATTAAGGAGTAATCACATATTAGCACAAAGAATTTCCGAGCATTACGAAACTGAAAAATCATTAGGAAACAAATATCTTATAAATCATTCAGCAGGTTCAGGAAAAACACTAACTATCAGTTGGCTTACTGACCGTTTAGATAGTTTATACTCAGCCACCAATCAAAAAATATTTGATATGGTTATTGTGCTTACCGACCGAAAAAGCTTAGATAAAAATATTAAAGACGAATTGGCTCATTTTGTTCACCTTAAAACAAAAATAGGTTTAGCAAAAGACAGCGATAAACTTAAAGGTTTTATTCGCCAGCGTAAAAGTATTGTAGTATCTACAATTCAGAAGTTCAGTTACATTCAGGAAATCATTCAGGAAGATGAAGGTCTAAAACAATTAAGAATTGCTTTTATCATTGACGAAGCACATCGAAGTCAAGATGGGAAATTAGCAAGTAATGTAAAAGCCATTTTCACCAATCCTGAACAGCCAGACAACGAAGATTTGCCAACAGATGAAGATGAAATCATCAATGAAGCAAAAAAAGTAAATATTTCAAATCAGGTTTTGATTGCATTTACAGCAACACCAACACAAACTACTGTTGATTATTTTGGTCAGCCACTTGACGAATACACCGAAGATGAGGCTATAAAAGAAGGATACATTTTAGATGTTGCAAACAATATTATCAGTTATCAAACTTTATATCATCTTAAAAGCAAAACCCTTATTCCCGATGATGAATTATATCCTGCTGGCGTAGTTCATAAAGCTTTACGAGATGTGGCATTTCGTGACCCTGAATTAATACAATACAAAAGTGAAGTAATTCTGAAATATTTTGACGACAAGATAAAAGATACATTGAATGGCACTGGCAAAGCAATGGTTGTAACATCGTCAAGAGCCGCTGGTTTACTTTACTATGAAGCATTGAAAGAAAAAATTGAGAAGCGAAAACTTCCTTATAAAATCCTTTTTGCATTTTCCGACTTTACAGATGAGGATGGTAATGATATAAAAGAAGAAATACTTAACGAGCTTAACACCACTCACGGAGGGAAAAAGATTGAAGATGTTTTTGATGAAAACAATGATTACAGAATAATTGTAGTTGCAAATAAATTTCAAACAGGATTTAATCAACCAAAGTTGGTTTCAATGTTTTTAGACAAAACAGTCAGAGGAGTCAATGCTGTTCTCAATGTTTTTAGACAAAACAGTCAGAGGAGTCAATGCTGTTCAGACCTTGTCGAGACTTAACCGAAAATGCTACGGCAAAGACACAACGATGGTCGTGGACTTTACCAATTCGGTGCAAAATATATTTGACGCTTTTAGAAGGTATAGAACTGGAAGCCGTTTTCAGCCACAAGAACCCAATCCGCAAGAGTTGGAAGACCGATATAATGAATTTTTAAGTTTCAATATATTTGATGAAAGCGAAATAATTAAATATACAGAACTAATAAAGGAAGCTACAACTGACCCTGCAAAGGATGCAGCCTTGATGTCGCTTTCAAATGACTACCGAAATAAATTCAGAGAATTAGTAACGGAGAAAGAAGCGCAAAAGGATATTGTAAACTTCTTAAACCGATTTGTGAGTAATTTTTACTTTACAACATTGTTTTTCCAGTTACCAATTAAGATAATTCGCTTTGCTTTATTTGCAGAAGTTATTGCTGACAAACTATTCAAAAAAGGTTCGGCTTCTTCGCTTAAAGACCATTTGAAAAACTTATTGGTTGAAAAAAGTACAGTTCGTTACCGAGGGATAATAAATAATCCTACTGTAAACGAACCGCCACCACCGCCGAGAGGCGGAAATGGTGGAGGTAGGACAGAACCACCCAGAGCAAGCATTCCTGAAGTAATGGCGGATTTGCGAACAGTTTTTCAAATTACCGATGAAGAAGCTTTACTAATAAATGAAGTGATAGAAGAAGTAATGAAAGACGAAAGCATTGTTACTCTAATCGTAAATAATCTTGACAATCGCTTATTTTTAGAATCATACAAAAACACATTAAAGCAAAGAATAATCAATTATTATCTTGACCACAATTGGGATGATAGATTAATTGAAGGACCTTATGTAAGTCCTGGCGGTATAATTGAGTATATAGTTCAATCAGTATACAGAATGTGCAAAACTAAGGCAGCGTAAAATCAGAAAATATGCCAACAAGAAGATATAAAATTACAAAAGACGAACTCAAAGAGGCTTATATAAAATACAAAGCCTATGTTTATCACGATACAACCGAATTGTTTCAGCGTAGAAAATTAGCGGAATTTGAAACTGGTTTATTAAGTGACGAATTCTTGTTTGGAACAACTCCTTATGCAAAAGGCATTTTCAATTTAAGCGTTGAGCTTGAAGATAAATTTGAAAGTATTGTTGAGTGGATTAATACACAGCATACAAAAAAAGAGTTTAACCAGTTTTTAGACAAAATTGATTTACTTTTTCTACCAAAGAAGTTTGAAAAGCCTATTGAAGAAGAAAACTTCATAACCAATAAACGAATTAGTGACACTTATACAATAGACAGAGTAACAGTTTTTGCAGATATTCCAGTGGAGCTTCATTTGGTTACAATTCTTTGGATAATGAAGTATGGTTACAAACTTGATGCAAAATTGGATTCAAGTTGTATGGGAAACCGATTGCTTTTAAACAAATCAAACAACGCAGTAATTAAAGGAAGTGGACTTTTTAAACCTTATTTTACACAGTACCAAAAATGGCGTGACAATGCTGTAGAAGAGGCTCAAAGAAAATTACATTCAGGTAGCAAAGTTGCTTTCATAAATCTTGACTTGAAAGATTATTTCTATTCAGCACGAATAGATTTTGAAGTAATCGAAAAAGAAATTTGGGGAAAAGAAGGCTACAAAAACGACTCTAATATTCACGATATTTTCAAAGAACTCCACAAGCGATATACCGATAAAATTAAAGCAACAAAATATCCAAATGCTCAATTAGAAAGTCAAATTGGAAATAGAAGCATTCTGCCTATTGGTATTGCATCGTCTTATGTGCTTGGGAATTTCTATTTAAGAGAGTTTGATAAACGAATTAAAAAACTCATTCCGCAAGTTTACTATTGTCGATATGTGGATGATATTTTAGTTGTTATTGAAAATCCTGATTTTAATTTCCATACGAATGAAGATTGTAAGAGCATTAAATTTTCTTTCGATAAATATTTAAAGGAAGTAACTAAGGAAAAGGAGTCTGTTAGTTTTTCAGAAAAGGATTTCTCAAAAACTGAGCAATTTATTCTTGAAACCTTTTATCCTTTGGTAAGATTGGTTGATTATCCTGACTTTCTAAAATCAATTCCACAAACAGAAAAGGACAAGAAGGATGAAACAAGAGTTTTCAAAATAACTTGCATAGAGGGAGCATACTTTCAGCCAAAAAAAACATTGCTATACTATTTTGACAGTAAGGAATCAACCGCTGTAATAGACAAATTAAAACAGGAACTTGAAGAACGTGCAAGTGAGTTTAGGGATTTCCCCGAAGATTCTGAAGGCGAAGCGTCATTTGACGAACAAGCATATCATTTAATTTTTGACGGTTCGGAAGGGAAAATAAGAACACTTAAAGACTATAAAGAGAACCGCTATGGACTTAGCGTATTTCTTGCAAATAGAATCTTTGCTGCATTAAGACGTTCCAAGAAGGTTGATAAGATTGAATCGGAAAAACTACTCAAACTATTTAAGGGGTTAAACAATCTTGAACATTTTCGCCTTTGGGAGAAAGTGTTTACATTTTTTTTAGCAAATGATAATCAAGATGGCTTTGTTTCTTTTTTCAAACACACATATGGTGAAATTAAGAAACTAAATGAAAACGGGGGCAGAAAAATACAAGACTCTGAAATAACGCAAAGCAATGTAGCCACCTCACTATTTAGGTACTTTGACATTTCTTTTGAAATGCCTTTAGCATTGAACCCAGGATTTATTAAAAAGGACACAAAAGCTTACAAAGACCTTGTAATATTTAAAAACACTCACGAATGGGAAGTTGAGTTTTTAAATAACATAACTATTCAAGGAGTTGACAGACTTGGAATAACACGTTTCCGTAGGAGCAACTTGATTAGACATCACTATGTTTCTCATCCACTTTTGAATTACACCAAAGAATCAAGAGGAAAAAAATTAAATCTTGCAAGCAGTTCGTTACCCGAAGCACCAAAAATTAAACCTGAAAGATTAGAGTTTTCCGAAGCTAGTCTTTCTCTTTCGCCACGTATGGTTAAGTTTTGGGAATGTTGTATTGCTGTAGTTAATAAAGAAATGCTAATACATAGTGCTTCTTTGGTTATAAATTGCGATGAACGCTATCAGAATACAACACTATTTACCAATTCAGAAGAAGATGAAAATTTCATCTTGGACAAAGCATACGAACTATATGAAAGAATAAATCGAGTACATTTTTCAACAGAACACCCGAAGAAAGATGATTTCTACAAGAGAACTCACAAAATAATTCACGGCACCAATGGCGAAAGGAAAGTTGAATTAAACGAATTACAATTACACAAAGATTTTAAGTTTAAGGATAACCCAAAAATTTCAATAGCAAACACACAAGTATCAATTAAGGATATTGAAACCAGCGTTAAAGGCAAACCAAATCTAAGTAATCAACGATATAGAGTTTTTTCAAAGCTATTAAAAGAATCAAGAATTGCAGGGGCTGACTTGTTTGTGCTGCCTGAATTTTCAGTTCCATATGAGTTTGTTCCAAGTCTAGCAAAATATAGCGACAAAAATCAAATGGCAATTATTGCTGGTCTTGAACACTGGAATGTTAAAGACATAGTTTACAATTTTATTGTTTCAATTATTCCTGTAACTATTAATGGCGTTAAAGATGCAGTTGTATTGTATAGACTTAAAAATCATTATGCACACGTTGAAGAATTAATAATTAGAGGGTTTGGTTACAAAGTACCAAAGCCAACTCCATATAGATACGACTTGATAAATTGGAGAAATCTTTACTTTACTTCGTTCTATTGCTTTGAATTGGCAGACACTTATCATCGTAGCATTTTTCGTTCAAAAGTCGATTTATTGATTGCTTCAGAATGGAACAAAGACACACCATATTTTTCTAACATTGTTGAGGCACTTTCAAGAGACTTGCATTGTTACATCGCACAAGTAAATACAAGCCAGTATGGAGACTCTAGACTTACACAACCAACAGAATCAGCAAGAAAGGATTTACTGAAATTAAAAGGAGGTAAAAACGATACGATTTTAGTTGAGGAATTAAATGTAACTCTACTAAGAGAATTTCAACTTAAACAATTTGAAAGAATAAAAGCTGATAAAGACGAAACATTTAAACCGATGCCGCCAGACTGGGACAGGACATTGGTAAACAAAAGAATTAATAATGAGAATATAATTGAACAAGTTGAAGATGAGGAATAGCCATCGCACAGGTGTAAGCACATTTGCAAGCCGCACAAGCCCAAGCACAGACCAAAGCCTGCAAAAGAGCTTCCACCTTTACAACGCACCTTGGCAAAGCCATTTTGTCCAACGCTCAAAAAAACAAAATAAATTTGTGCTTCGTGGATAAGTTGGTGCAATTTGATAGAGTTTAAAACGAGAGCTAAATGACTGATAAACAGACGGAAAACAATGAACACCAGCCCCTAACAAAGGCTATATGCAATAAGGGTTTCAGTGGTTATTCAAGCATTCTGCCCCGCTCAAACTTCGGTGTCGGTGGACAGGTAAGTAGCCCGCAATCCCTTACTGCACATAGCCTCGACCGTTAACTGCCACTGTAAGGAAAGAAAAAAGGGATTTCGTCCCCGCGATTAGAGATTAGGTTAGCAAAACAGTTTTGCCCGCTATCGAAATGATTTAATGATTAATTATTTAACGGATAATGAATTGATTATATGATTAAAGGATTAAAAACGGGTAATTTAGTAATTGTTGCTCTCGGATAGATTGTTGTCTTTGGAGCTAATTAACAGATTGGATTAATAACGAACAGATACGCAACTAACGAACGGATTAAAAAACAGCGGCAGTTAACAAACGGTAAAATTAATGCGGCCGGATGTGGCAGATCGAAAAATTTCTACCTTTAACAGGCAGTTTTGGCGAACCATTACGGAATTGCGATTTACTGCCGCACTAATTTTACCGCAATCGTTAACAATAAGCATAAGGAAAGAAATCGCGACAGGATTGAAAGACAGATTTTAACCTGTTCGCAGGATCAACGACCGGATAGATTGTTGCTCAAGTAAACGATAACGCAGGATTTAAAGAAAAGAGCGAATTACTTAAAAACGATTTCGCGGAAAAACGAACGATTTAGGTTTTAACGAATGATATTTAAAAATGCCTATTGTTAACATCATATAAATTTTATTGGGGTGGAATCGCGGATTTTAAAGAGTTTTCTTCTAATTTAGCACTTAACGTCTCGATAGGAAATCGCTTCGAAATCCCCAACAAAACTTATATGTAACGTTAACTGCCACTGTAAGGAAAGAAAAAAAAGGGATTCCGTCTCCGCCATTAGAGATTAGGTTAGCGAAACAGTTTTGCCCGCTATTGAAATGATTTAATGATTAATTATTTAAAGGATAATTATTGGATTA
>JAIFLU010000202.1 GCA_020048915.1 Bacteroidota bacterium
CAACATACCACTTGTAAGCAGTAAGAATAATGCATAAAAAATCTCAATAAAGGGGGAAAGCGCTAAAACATCAAACTATCTATATCTGTTTCTATTTCAAACGTGTAGTTATTTTTAGAATAGAGAGTTTTCTGCAAAATTAATAATAAAGGATCTTGACTTTTCGATTTTTTTATTTTAAATTTGTTTATTATTATATAAGAATAATTCTTATATAATAATTGTTTGTCACGTATATTACTGAAGTAAGGAATAAATTCATTGAGAAAGGGCTTAAAATTACCCCTCAAAGGATGGCTATTTTGGAAGCTATTGCAAATCTCAATAATCACCCTACCGCAGAGGTTATTATTGACTATATAAGGAAGAATCATCCTAATATTGCAACAGTAACGGTATATAAAGTCCTTGATACTCTGGTTGAAAACGAATTAATTAAAAAGGTAAAAACAGATAAAGACATTATGAGATACGATGCCATTTTGGAAAACCATCATCATTTATATTGTTCGGAATCTGACAGGATTGAGGATTACAACGACAATGAATTAAATGAATTGCTACAAAATTATTTTAAAAAAAGGGAATAGCCGATTTTAAGATTTAAGATATTAAACTACAGATAATTGGGAGATTTGTGAAAAATAAAGAATGAAACCAAGAATTGCTATGAGTTTCATTAAACGATTTAATAAATATAAATAAACTAAAAAACGAGAATTATGGAAAACGATCCGAACAAGATCAGTCAATGCCCTGTAACCGGAGCAATAGGTAATCATAGCGTAGGAGCCGGTGGTACAAAAAACCGCGACTGGTGGCCTAATCAGTTAAAATTAAATACACTGCGACAGCACTCTTCAGGATCTAACCCTCTGGGCGAAGGTTTTAATTATGCCAAAGAATTTAAGAGCCTCGATTTAAAAGCTCTTAAAAATGACCTTCACAAGCTGATGACCGACTCGCAGGATTGGTGGCCAGCCGATTTTGGCCACTACGGGCCGTTGTTTATCCGCATGGCGTGGCACAGTGCAGGCACATACCGTACCGGCGATGGTCGCGGTGGTGCAGGTGGCGGTCAACAACGCTTTGCCCCACTCAACAGCTGGCCCGACAATGTTAACCTCGACAAGGCCCGAAGGTTACTTTGGCCAATCAAACAAAAGTATGGTCAGAAAATTTCCTGGGCCGATCTGATGGTTCTTGCTGGTAATGTAGCACTGGAATCGATGGGATTCAAAACCTTTGGGTTTGGTGGTGGTCGTGCAGATGTTTGGGAGCCCGAAGAGGATGTTTACTGGGGGGCAGAAACCAAATGGCTGGAGAAGGACAAACGTTACTCCAGCAAAACTGACCTCGAAAATCCTCTCGCAGCTGTGCAAATGGGATTAATTTATGTGAACCCTGAAGGTCCGGGCGGAAATCCTGATCCTGTTGCTGCAGCCAAAGATATTCGTGAAACATTTGCCCGTATGGCCATGAACGACGAAGAAACCGTGGCGCTTATTGCTGGTGGGCATACATTTGGCAAAACCCACGGTGCTGGAGATGCAGCGCTTGTTGGTCCTGAGCCCGAAGCTGCCGGCATCGAAGAGCAGGGACTGGGCTGGAAAAGCAAATTTGGCTCCGGAAAAGGCGGCGACACCATCACCAGCGGATTAGAAGTTACCTGGACACAAACTCCCGCCAAATGGAGCTATTACTTTTTCGAAAACCTGTTTAAATACGAATGGGAACTAACTAAAAGCCCGGCAGGTGCGCATCAGTGGGTAGCAAAAAATGCCGGAGGTATTATTCCCGATGCACATGATGCCTCAAAAAAGCATGCGCCAACAATGCTTACAACCGACCTTTCGCTGCGTTTCGATCCTACATACGAAAAAATATCGAGACGCTTTTACGAACATCCGCTTGAATTTGCCGATGCTTTTGCACGAGCATGGTTCAAATTGACGCACCGAGATATGGGTCCACTTACCCGCTATTTAGGCCCCGAAGTACCTGCTGAAGAACTGATTTGGCAAGATCCGATACCCGCTGTAAATCATCCATTGATTGATGAAAAAGATAGTGAAGATCTAAAAGCTAAAGTATTAAAATCCGGATTATCAGTATCTCAATTAGTTTCTACAGCATGGGCTTCAGCCTCCACTTTCCGCGGTTCCGATAAACGTGGTGGTGCCAACGGAGCCCGCATCCGTCTCTCTCCTCAAAAAAGCTGGTCAGTAAACAATCCTGGTCAGTTAGCCAAAGTATTGTCAACGCTCGAAGGCATTCAAAAAGAATTTAACAATACCCAATCGGGTGGAAAAAAGGTATCGCTTGCCGACCTAATTGTTCTGGCCGGTTGCGCAGGTGTTGAAAAAGCGGCAAAGGATGCCGGTTTTGCTATGACTGTTCCTTTCGTTCCAGGGCGTATGGATGCAACGCAAGAGCAAACCGATGAGGAATCATTCGCAGTATTGGAGCCTGTCGCCGATGGTTTTCGCAACTATTTAAAAACGAAATATACCATATCAACCGAAGAAATGCTGGTTGACAAAGCCCAGTTGTTAACACTTACAGTGCCCGAAATGACAGTACTTGTGGGCGGTATGCGTGTTTTGAATACAAACTTCGACAGCTCCACACATGGTGTTTTTACGAAACGCCCGGAAGTGCTTACCAACGATTTTTTTGTAAACCTCCTCGATATGAATACGGAATGGATGCCGACATCTGAGGACAAAGAAACATTTACCGGTCGCGACCGCAAATCGGGGGCAGTAAAATGGACTGGAACCCGGGTCGATCTAATCTTTGGTTCAAACTCAGAGCTCAGGGCGCTTGCCGAAGTGTATGGAAGTTCTGATGCTCACGAAAAATTTATAAAAGATTTTGTTGCTGCATGGAAAAAAGTAATGAACCTTGATCGCTTTGATTTGGCTTGAATTTTCTAAGTAATCAGGAAATGCACAAAGTTGAAATTCATGACGAAGACTGTAAACGGCGTCCAGGTTGCAGACTGCTGTTATATTATTTTATTTTTTCAAAGAAAGTTTGAATTTTAATAATTAACCAAATTAATATGAAAGAAAAGAGTATTGAATTATTAAACAAGGCAATTGCCGATGAACTTGGTGCAGTTCACCAGTACATGTATTTTCATTTTCGTTGCGACGATTTAGGGTACGATTTATTATCGAACCTATTTAAACGCACGGCTATCGAAGAGATGATGCATGTTGAGAAACTTGCTGAACGGGTATTGTTTCTTAAAGGTGAAGTTGAAATGAAAGCATCACAGGATGTGCAGAAAATTCATGATGTTAAAAAAATGCTCGAAATGGCCGCGGGTATGGAAACAGGCAGTGTTAAAGATTATAACGAATGGGCAAACATATGCTCTAAAAATGCTGACTCCGCCTCGAAGAAGATTTTTGAAGCCTTAGTAGACGACGAAGAACGACATTTTGATCAGTATGATAAAGAAATGGAGAATCTTCAAAAATTTGGTGATAATTATCTTGCACTTCAATCCATTGAAAGAAGTAAGAGTATTGCCGCCGGAAGACCAACAGAATAAGAGTAATAATCATTTAAACCAAATTACAATGGAAGAAAATCAAGTTATTTCGATGCCGAGAATCGGTGAAAATGCTCCTGAATTTAAAGCAGTTACTACGCAAGGGAATATTAATTTTCCCTCCGATTACAAAGGAAGCTGGGCAATTCTTTTTAGTCATCCTGCCGACTTTACACCAGTTTGTACCTCTGAGTTTATGACTTTTGCCAGTCTTGAAACTAAATTTGCTGAGGCAAATTGCAAACTGGTAGGACTTTCGGTTGATGGCCTTTATAGTCACATTGCATGGCTGCGGACTATCAAAGAAAAGATTGAGTACAAAGGAATGAAAGATGTGGAAGTGAAATTTCCTTTGATAGAAGATATTACAATGGAAGTAGCAAAAAAATATGGTATGATGATGCCTGGCGAAAGCAGCACTAAAGCTGTTAGAGCGGTTTTTTTTGTTGACCCGAAAGGAATCATTAGGGCTATCATTTATTATCCATTAAGTTTAGGACGAAATTTTGACGAATTATATAGGGCTTTGATTGCCATGCAAACTGCCGATGCTTTCTCAGTTGCAACTCCAGCCGACTGGCGTCCCGGAGACGATGTTATTGTTCCTCCTGCCGGTTCATGCGGCGTCGCTAAAGATAGAATGGAAGGGAAAGAAGATATAAAATGCTACGATTGGTTTTTTTGCACTAAAAAGATTGATAAAGATACCGTGTTGAATACTGTTTTAAAAAAATGAAATATTGAAAGAGGCTTTGTAAAAAGTCTATTGTTCAGAGTGGGTAAGATCCCGATCCATGCTAGCTATCAGGCCAATCATGGATACGCTTAACTCTTTATTCTGATAATCGAACTAAAAAACAGAGCGTAATCACCTGACTACGCTCTGTTTGCCTGATTTATACACAACCTCTTTTATTTTTTAAAGTTTAATAACTATAGTTATTATCAGGGTATAATTTAATGATTAAAAATCCCGGATCTTATTTTGGTTTAACTAAACCAAGCAGTTGTATAATTTCAATATCGGTAAATAAGGGCTGATTAACTAGGGCCTTATTTTATTATTTTCGTTGCATCATCATCTGCATTATCCCTCCGCCATTTTTCACATTTGTAAAGCCCGATTGCTTTAACATTTGTTGAGCATACGACGACCTGGCTCCGGATGCGCAATAAACGGTTATATCTCTTGCAAGACTTCCCAATTGGTCAATATGATCCGGAAGTTTATCCAGTGGAATATTTAATGCTCCCGGAAAGGCGCCTCCCCGAAACTCCTGGGTAGTTCTGACATCAATTACCAAAGGATCGTTTGAAACACTTGCTGCTGATTTACCTGGCTTATGCGCCATCATGGTTGATAAGCCTCCGCCATTTCTAACATTTGTATATCCCATTTGTTTCAGCATATTTTCGGCATACGCTGAGCGGGCTCCCGAAGCGCAATAAACGATTATATCGCGCGAAAGATTATTTCCCAGTTCAAGGTATCGCTTTGCCAATTCATCCAATGGAATATTTATGGCATCGGGATATGCTCCTGATTTATATTCCCCGGGCGTACGAACATCAACTACTACAGGGGAATTATGGTTCGTATCTTTTATTACTGTTACCGGGCTATCTTCTGGTTCCTCTTCTTTAATAGTTTTTAATTGAATTGGTAATACATCAATTTTAATGTTTTTAAAGCCAATAGTTTGAGCCTGTCGCTGCAGCGATATATGGCCGCCGGATATATTGGTAACCTGCTTAAATCCTGCCCCTGTTAAGATACGAAGTGCCTGATGTCCTTTCTTCCCTGTTTCGTCATAAATTATAATTAACCTATCGGAAGGGATTGCACCGGTTTGTTTTGAAAGTAATTCCAAAGGTATATGGGTCGCACCAAGAATGTGATTTTTCTCGAATGCGAAAAAATCACGCACGTCTATAAAAATTGGATTTTTGCCTTCGGTTAAAGTATCGAGTTCCGAAACTGTAACTGAAGAACTGAACCCCGACATTTTGTTTTCGGCTGTATATGCGGCCATATTTAAGGCATCGTTGGCCGTGCCGATAGGTGGAGAGTATGCGAAATCAATATCTGCAAGGTCATGAATGGTTAATTTAGAGGCTGTAGCGGTGGCAATAACATCTAAGCGTTTGTCGGCACCTTTATATCCTGCTGTTTGGCCTCCCAAAATTACCCCGGTGTTGCGGTCGTATACCAGCATTACAGTCACCATTTCGGCATTTGGATAATAGGAGGTATGATGCTCTTTGTGCACAACTACCGAATCGGCATCGATTCCTGCTGCCCGGGCTTGTTTTAAGGTCAAACCAGTGGTTCCCGCAACCGCCTCGAAAACTCTCACCACCGATGTGCCTAATGCTCCCTTATATGGGTGATTCCCTCCCAACACATTTTCGGCGGCAATTCTACCTTGCCTGTTTGCCGGCCCGGCAAGCGGAATCCGTACTTTTTTACCATTTACACGGTGTTCAACTTCAATCATATCGCCGGCAGCATATATATCTGGGTCGCTGGTTTGTAAATAGGGGTTTACCAATAAACCACCCGCTTCGCCAAGCTCAAGTCCTGCTTCTTTCGCAAGTTGTAAGGTTGGGCGAACACCAATCGATAACAATACCATATCGGCATCAAGCATTGAACCGTTGTTGAGTCTAACGTTTGTTGGTGTAATTTCGCTTACCCCCACGTTTGTATGAATTCCGACACCATAAGAACGTAATTCGTTCTCAATAAAACCTGCAGTCTCGGCTTCCATTAAACTCATCACATGGGGCATCATTTCTACCACATGTACTTTTAGGCCACGCTTTACCAAAGCTTCAACCATTTCGAGACCAATAAATCCTCCACCTACTACTACTGCATTTTTAGGTTTTTTTTCATCGAGATGACGGGAAATTTTATCCATGTCTTCCAGCGTCCACAAAGTAAATACATGTTCGTAGCTTGCCCCGGGAAGGGTTGGAGTAACAGGTCGTCCGCCCTGCGCCAATATTAGTTTGGTATATTCAAATGTTTTCTGTTCCCCGCTTCGGGTATCTATTGTTTGTATTTTATGCGAAGCCCTGTCGATAGAAGAAACGAGTGTATGCGTGTAAACATCTACATCGTATTGTTCTTTAAAACTTTCGGGACTTTGTAAAATTAACTTGGATCTGCTTTTAATGTCCCCTCCAATGTAATATGGTAAACCACAGTTCGCAAATGAAATATCGGGTCCAGCCTCAATCATGGTAATTTTTGCTGTGGCTGAAATTCTCCGGACTTTGGCAGCTGCTGTTGCTCCTGCCGCAACACCGCCTATTATAACTATATTTTCCAAATTGTGTAGATTTTAATTGTTACTTATTTAACAGAGGCAAAAGTACTACCTTAAAATTGGTATTGTAAGGCTTTCATTTATTCAGTTTATAATAAAAGAATTGAAATAGCTCAATCTTTTTATTGATATAGATTGGGTTTTGTTTAAAAGTGATAATTTTTACCAGACACTTCTATAAAGGCTTTTTTACCTGAATCTGCAAAAAGAGATAAATAATCGGGATTCACACCTCAAAAAAGCCTGTTTACCTATGATTATTTTTTCTTCACTTCTATCCCACATAGATTTGTACCTTCAATTATTTAAAACAAATAAAATGGAAACCAACAACAAACATGTGTGTCCCTGGTGGATGGGGTATATGCTATTAATACCATTGCGGAAACTTGGACAAAGTCCTGAAAAAATTCTTACGCCGCATATAAGCAAAGGGATGAATATACTGGACTATGGCAGTGCAATGGGCTATTTTAGTCTTCCCCTGGCCAAAATAACCGGTGAGCATGGGAATGTATACTGTGTCGATATTCAGAAAAAAATGCTGGAGAAATTGCAAAAAAGAGCGGAGAGGGCAGGAGTGAAAGAAATCATTAAACCGCGGTTGGTAGGCAAAGACTTTAGTACAGAAGAATTAAAAGAAAAAATCGATTTCACTATGCTTTTTGCTGTAGTACATGAAGTTCCTGATAAAATAAACCTTTTCGCCGACTTGTATAAAATGGCAAAATCGGGAAGCAAAGTATTGTTTGCTGAACCTAAGGGGCATGTAACTGCAGATGAGTTTGAAAAATCGATTGATATTGCCGTCAAATCAGGATTTAAAGTAATAGACGAAAAACCAATGAAGAAAGGATTAAGCGTATTTTTAATGAAATAATTCCGGTAAGAAACTGCTTAATAATATCGAGAAATTCCTCTTGTTATTTTGTTTATCGTTCCTCAAATACTAAATGAGGAACATTTAGCTATTGTCCGGAGTTTTTTTATTAAGGTAGTTTATGATGACATAAAGTTTTTCTTTTAAAGCTAAAAGATCGTCTACGCTCATTGCTTCCGAAATAATTTCCGAACCTAGTTCTTCAGGAATTTTGACCGCCTCCTTCTGCATCTGTACCCCTTTTTCAGTCAGTTGAATAATTACTTTCCGTTCGTCGCTGCCTGAGCGTTGGCGGGTAATTATTCCCTGACTCTCCATACGCTTTAGTAAAGGCGTAATTGTATTCGAATTGAGAATAAGCTTTTGCGAAATTTCGTTTACCGTAATGGCGTCCTTTTCCCACAAAACAAGCAGAACAAGGTATTGCGGATACGTAATGCCAAGTTTGTCGAGAAATGGCTGATATTCTCGCGTTATTAGCCTTGATGCGGCATATACCGGAAAACAAAGTTGATTATCGAGCTTTAACTGTTCGTAAGCCATCGTATTTTTTTTCAAAGTTAAAAATATTGGGCAACCATAGCAATGCAATCAGTCAATGCGGGTTTCGCATCGATTGATTGCCATTGGTACATTATTATAATACTTTTTCAAGGTATTGATCAATTTTCTCGGGTTTCGAAACCGGTGCAAATCGTTTGACTGGTTTTCCATTGGCGTCTACCAGGAATTTTGTGAAATTCCATTTAATTCGGCTTCCAAAAATCCCGGGTAACGTATTTTTCAGGTATTTGTAGAGAGGATGCGCATCAGGGCCATTTACGTCTATTTTCGCAAACATAGGGAAACTTACACCATAATTGATCAGGCATCCTTCGGCAATTTGTTTTTCGTCGCCAGGTTCCTGGTTAGCAAATTGATTGCACGGAAAACCAAGGATAACAAAATCCTTGTCCTTATATTTTTGGTAAAGCTTCTCCAATCCCTCGAATTGAGGGGTAAGTCCGCATTTGCTAGCCGTATTCACTATCAATAGGGTTTTGCCTTTATAATTCTCCATACTCACGTCTTTGCTTTGAAGGCTTTTTGCACTAAATTGATAAATTGTATCCATACTTTTTTATTTTATTATTAAACCAAATTTATTCTAAGTCCATATTGTTCCGAATTACTTATAAGTCGTTTACGAATATATCGCTCACGATACAAATGTATGAAATAATATTTAATCGCGTGCGATATATTATTTTTTTTTAATGCTGACATAAGGTTGTCATCAGGTTATTCTAAATTTGTTTTTTAAAGTGGGAATTTTTGTATGAAATTCCTTCAAAAGGCATTCTGTTAATATTGTAAATCACAACAAATCTTAAAATTATGACAGATTTATCAACCTGTATTAATATTGGCAAGGATACAGAAACCAAGTTGAAGCAGGTAGGTATCGATTCCTATGAAAAGCTGGTTTCAATAGGTAGTGAAGGGGCATTTATACGGCTTCAAACGCTTGATCCCGGCGCATGTTTGAGTTTGCTTTATGGATTAGATGGCGCTATTGATGGCACAAAGTGGAATAAACTTTCGCCGGAGCGAAAAATGGAATTGCAGCAGTTTTATAAAATGGCAAAAAGGAAATAATAACCTCACAACTAGGTTAACAGCAGAGCAATGCATTCGGAATCCCGAGTTGCTTCATTCCGTTGCTGCTGGTTTTAAAAGTAAAGACAAAAAAGTACAATCGGATTGTATTGAAGTGTTCACAATCATTTCAGTAAATTATCCGGAATTAATAGTTCCGTTTGTTGATAAAGTTGCCCAACCTATAGATAATAAGGAAATAAAAACAAGATGGGAGACGGTTCATACATTGGCATTTATTGCAGATAAAACGCCAGAGAGTATTTTTATATTTTAACTGAATTGCAGAATCTGATTGAAAAAGATAAAAGAAATAATAAAGCTTGTTAAACCTTATTTGATGCCCAAAAGAAGACGGTTGCAAATGAGGCTAAAAAGATATTGAAGCAGATTGGAAAATGACCCAAAATGCAATGAATATTCATTTATTTTATGTAAAAAAACTTAGCAATTTTTATCAAGGAACGATTAAAGATTAGCAAAACTTATCAAGAGCATTATAAGACCTTCACCTATTTTTGTTCCATTACCGGTAAGTATATTAATTTATTAACTTAAATGAATCAAAAATGGAAAGTAATCTTCGAATAAAGCCCATAGGTAAGGTGAATGTGATAAACAATAACTTTATAATTCAAATTGAAAAAGAGTTCGTGCCGGCATTAACAAGTATTGATGGCTTTAGCCACCTTCAAATAGTCTGGTGGGGAAATCTTTACGATTCGGTAGCCTCCAGAGCACAACTAATCTCTGATAAACCTTATAAAAAGGGACCTGATAAAATAGGTATTTTCGCTACACGTTCCCCGGTGCGCCCAAATCCAATTCTCATTACAACAATTACCGTTTCTCAAATCGATTATGAAAAGGGGATAATTCATACCCCATACATTGATGCAGAACCCGGAACTCCTATCCTGGATATTAAACCTTACCATTTAAATGAACGGGTTAAAAATTGTAAGGTTCCGAAATGGTGCGAACATTGGCCTCAATGGAATGAAGATTCAGCTACGTTTAACTGGCAAAACGAATTTAATTTTTAATTAACTTGCATTCACCTTGCTGATTTATTAGCAAGGTGTTTTTTTTCTTTATACATGACAAACAAAGAGGTAATATTAAAATCGGTACTTTATATCGAGAATAACTTAAAAACAGAAATGGATGTTTTTAAAGTTTCCAGAGAGGTTTGTTATTCTCTTTATCATTTTATCCGACTTTTTCAAAGCATTACTGGTTTTTCACCTAAAAACTATATTCAGCAGCGAAGGCTTACCGAAGCTGTTCATGAATTGCGTAATACTGACAAAAAAATTGTGGATATTGCCTACGATTTTCAATTTGGCAGTCCCGAAGCTTTCTCCAGAGCATTTCGAAAACAGTTCAACGTAAACCCTACCGATATCAGAAATGGTCATGCTTTAACATCGTTGCCTTTAGTTAGCCCAATTACGCCTGAATATATTTATCAATCAGATAAAGTTCGAAATGTTCTTCCTGAAATGGTTGAGCTTTCGGAAAAAATATTGGTAGGTATTTCTTTTTTTATAAGTGATGATACTGAAATAACAGACCTTTCAAAGGAATGGGGACGTTTTATAAATGAAGTTCCGACCATTAAAAATAAAATTGTTCCCGAACGGTTTTTTCAGGTGCAATATTGGTCTGAAAATCAGGAACTGGGAGGTCTTTTCTTTTTTACTGGTATTGAGGTTACTCAAATAAATGATGTAAATCCCCTGTTTGTTATTAAAACCATACCTAAAGGAAAGTATTTACGCTTTATCCATAAAGGCCTGGCTAATAAAGTAGGGTATACCTACAAATATATTTATAACCAATTTTTACCTGATACAGATTATAAGCTTACAAAGCCATTTAATTTTGAGTATTATGGGGAGAAATGTTTAGGCCCTTACAATGAACAATCCGAGAGCGAAATTTACATACCTGTTGAATAGCGTTTAAGTCAATATTAAAATTATACACTATGGCATATTACATCGACTTAAGCTCAATTAGCATAGACGAATATAAAGCAAAACTGAATGTAGCTGATATGCTCCCAAGCCGTATGGGTTTAAAAGAGAAGCTCGACGAACGATTCGGCTATTTTAAAAGTATGGGTATCAAAAATGTTTTGGAGCTGCAGAAAACGCTTAAGAAAAAGGAGAAATTAGCTGAATTGTCACAAATAAATTGTTTTTCGGACGATTATCTGCCCATACTGCTCAGAGAAATAAACAGTATCCACCCAAAACCAGTTAAGGTTGATGAGTTTATTGGAATTTCAACTGAAACGGTGTCCAGACTTCATGAGCTGGGAATTAAAGATACTGTTGGTTTATATGAGTTTGTAAAAACGAATAAGGGCCGAGGGGATTTAGGTAATAAAACCGGCATCGACGATACGGTTATTTTAGAATTAACCAGTTTAACCGATTTGTCCCGCATAAAATGGGTTGGGGCAATGTTTGCAAAAATGTTGTACACAATAGGTATCGATACGGTTGAGAAAGCATCAAAAGCAGACTATACCGAGTTGCACAAAAAAATAAATCATCTTAATAAAGATAAAGCATTCTTTAAGGGAAATATTGGACTAAATGACATGAAATTATTTGTAAATGCGGCTAAAGAGGTGCCTTTGGACATTGAATACTAAATGAGATTGTTATTTACCATGAGGAGAAATATCCTTAAGCAAAGATGAAATAGAAATTTGAAAAGACAATGAATAAAGAACAGGCCATTAAAGGGCTAAAAGTCATTCCGGGGATAGGGAAATCTATTGCTGCTGATTTATGGAATATTGGAATTACTGCTGTTTCCGACTTAAAAGGAAAAGATCCTGAAGTATTATTTCACCTCTCGAATAAATATGCCGGTGTAGTTCAGGACAGATGTCTTTTATATGTTTTTCGATGTGCGGTGTATTTTGCCGAAACTCCCGAAGCATTGCAAGAAATTGATAAATTGAAGTGGTGGAACTGGAAGGATAAAAAATAATTTTGTCTATCGCAGTCGCAAAAGCACCCCATCTTCAATCTGCAGTGCAATGCTTGCCGCAGGCACATTCTTTGCCTTTGGCAATTTCAAAGGCTTCTTTGCCTTCGGAAACCGAAAAGTAAATTAGACCGGCTGCTCCAATAGCGTCGGCGTAGGCAAAGCCGGTAAGCTCATATATGAGGCTGGATGCCAACAATACCAGCGACATGTAAATACAAATTTTGGTACAATTGCTATCGGCAATAATAGGTTGGGAATTGAGCTGTTTGCCTACTTTGTTCTTTGCTTTTAATAACCAAAGCATAACCGCAATTGAAATGATAGATATAACTACTCCCCACCACGTAGCTTCGGGTTTGTGATGATTGATCAGGTTGACCACAATTCCTGCAAATAGTCCGACCGATAATAGATAAAAAGCTGTACCGGTTATTTTGAGGGCTTTTATCTCGAAGGGACTTTTAGGGCTATCGGGATTTTGACGGATACGAGTTACCATAACGGCAATTCCAATACCCGACATTACTTCAATAAAACTGTCGGCACCAAAACCAAATAAGGTCAGGGTTTCATCCTGGTAACCTAATGCCATAGCTACAAAACCCTCAATAATGTTATAAAGAATTGTAAAAATGGCGAGCCATAATGCAACACGATACTGCTTACTTTCCATGCTTTGCGAATATAAATTTTTGAGATTGAAAAGATCCTGAGTGTATGGCTTTGGCATGTTTAACTGCCGGAAGTTCTTTAAAACTGCACCCAGAGCAACCGCCGCAATGTGAAGCTTTTTTTGCGGTCAGGCTTTTAACGATTGAATATATCGTATATCCGGTTGCCACAAAAACGATGGTTAATGCTATAATATTCTGAATCATATTTTTCTTGTTATAGTTATATTAACAAACTTCCGACCTGATATGTTAAAAAAGCAACAATCCAAGCTATAGCAGTTGTATAAATCATTGTAAAAGTAGCCCATTTCCAGTTCGATTCTTTTTTTATGGCGGCAATTACTGCTACGCATGGGAAATAGATTAATATAAAAAGCATAAAGCCAAAGGCAACCAGCGGTGTAAAAACTTTTTGCCCTTTCAATTCGCCGCTTGTGTGCTCCTGCTGTTGGAGTTTTTCAATTAAACTGCCCGAATTTTCATCGGCTTCCAAATCGGCATGATAGAGAATTCCCATGGAACCTACTACTATTTCTTTAGCAGCCAAACCGGTAATAATACTGATACCTATTTTCCAGTCGAATCCTAAAGGTTGTATGGTAGGTTCAACAAATTTGCCTAACCTGCCAATATATGATTTTTCCTGATGTTCCGAAGCTTTCATAAGTTCCAGTTCAGAGACCTTCGATTGCTTTATGGTATCGTGCAGCGAAGTGGTTGAGTTAATTACCCCAATTTGCTTCTCATAATCAATGGAATAGTTAACATTTCGGGGATAATAACTCAGTCCCCAAATTATTATGGAAGCCAGAAGTATAAAGCTTCCCATTTTTTGCAGGTATTGTGAACCCTTGTGCCACATGTGTAAGGACGTATTTTTCAGGGTTGGAATGCGATAGGGAGGTAATTCCATCACAAAAGGTACATCTTGTTTCGAAAAAACTGTTTTCTTAAGAAACAAGGCCACCAAAATGGCGATTACAATACCAATAATATAAATTGCAAATAGCACCAATCCTTGATTTTTAGGAAAGAATGCAGAGATAATAAGCACATAAACCGGCAACCGGGCACTACACGACATAAAAGGGGCAATAAGCATAGTCATAATTCGGTCTTTGCGATTTTCGAGTGTCCGGGTAGCCATAATTGCCGGAACGTTGCACCCAAAACCCATAAGCAGCGGAATAAACGATTTGCCATGTAATCCTATTTTATGCATCAGCCGGTCCATTATAAAGGAAACACGGGCCATGTAGCCAGTATCTTCCATGAGCGATATGAAAAAGAACAGGATTAATATATTGGGGAGAAAGATGACCCAACAATTAAATCGCGCAACGAGCCATCGGGCATTGAATTACTGATAAAATTGCCTAACAGGCCAACACCGGCATCAATCCAGTTCATAGGGAAGCTGCCAATGGTAAAGGTAGTTTGAAACATGAGCCACATAAAAAAGATAAAAATGGGGAAGCCCCAGATTTTGTGTGTTAAGAAATGGTCAATATTTCTGTTCTTCGTATCTTTTTTAAGGGTTTGTTCGGTGTATGTTTCTCGCAAAGCCCCGGCAATAAATCCATATTTTGCATCGGTAATAATGGTTTCGGATTTTTCGCCGTATTCTTTCTCCAGTTTGCGTATTTCAGTTTGGCTTCTTTGAGAAATAGCCTCAAAATTGACGCATCCCCTGAGGAGTTTGAGGGTGGTTTTGTCGTTCTCCAGCAATTTTATGGCCAGGTAGCGGGTAGAAAAGCGATTGGCAATATCGATGTTTTTTCGAATTTCTTTTTGTATCAGCCCTATCGAATCTTCAATAGCGTTTCCGTAATTTATATGGATATGCCTGACAGTAGGGTCTTTGTCTTCGTATACTTCTATTGTTTTATGAATCAGTTCAGTTAAGCCTTTACCTCTTACTGCGATTGTAGGTACCACAGGAATACCCATCATTTTTCCCAATTCGGTGTAATTGAGTTTTTTTCCCTGTTGTTCTAATTCGTCGAACATATTTAAAGCAATAACTACTTTAATGTTCATATCGATAAGCTGGGTAGTAAGAAACAGATTTCGTTCGAGGTTCGAGGCATCGATTACATTGATCACCACATCGGGCATATTTTCTGAAATGTGGGTGCGCACAAACAATTCTTCGGGAGTATATTCGGTGATAGAATAAGTACCTGGCAAATCCACAATTTTAAGTGTGTAATCGTTTTGCTTTATCGTTGCTTCTTTGGCATCAACGGTTACGCCACCATAATTTCCAACCTTTTCGTGCGATCCCGAGGCATAATTAAATAAGGTAGTTTTACCGCAATTTGGATTTCCAACCAGGGCAATATTAATGAGGTTTCCTTTTTCGCCAACAGTAGTTTTTAACCGATCTTCCGTTAGTGTGCCTTCAAAAACAGGATGTTCGGCTTTATGGGTTTCGTTTACCGAAATAACCTCTATCAGGGCGGCTTCGCTCCGCCTTAACGATACATTGTACCCCATTATCTTATATTCAACGGGATCCTGTAATGGGGCATTTTTGATTACCCTGACAATTTTGCCCTTCACAAAACCCATTTCGGTAATTCTTTTGCGAAAAGCGCCGTATCCAAATACTTTCAGGATGATTCCTGTTTCGCCGTTCTGTAAATCGGATAGATGCAGGTTTTTAGTGTTTTCCATTTAAATGTTATTAAAAGCTGATACCAAGTCTTAAATTTCCAGCCAGGCAATTACTAACCTTATGGCACGCTCCTGCAGGGTTTACGATGTATTGGAAATCGGGTTGAAAAAAGATATTCTTTGTTAATTGGCGCTGATAGGTGAGCTCAATAGCGGTTTCACTTTTGATTCCACCGGAAAAATTTTCGTAAGCTATGGCTAAACCTAAAACGTCTTGCCCTTGTTTGCTGAATATACCGGAATAATTCATTCCCAAACCAAGGTAATAGTTATTGGCGCTGGCACGAGCAGGGCTATACCCCAATTGTGTAAAAATACCGATGCTCTTATGATTAAGTTCCCAAACTTTTTGATCGGCATATGCATAGAATCCGAATATATCGTGGTGAAGTGAATCTGGGACTTTTTTATCCAGGCATTCTTCCACCAGGTGACTGTGCGAATACCCCCCAATTTTGTATATTCCTGGCAGCTCACTTAAATTAATGTTATATTGAAATTCGGAAATTGCCAGGAGTCCATCGCCCGAAATAAATTGCCATTTAATGTTATAAGGATTATAATCAAAAACAGTAGGACTTCCATCGTATACGGCACTTAGCCACGATGTTTTATCGGAGATATTCCATTTAGCGGTTAACCCCAAAGCTGTAAGCGGGAAAATTGGAGCAGTAATATTATTCGAAATAACTGGTAGTATACCAAACGAGCTATTCAAAAATAGGGCCCCATGCTCTGAGTTGGCAAATTCTACATTTAGATCCTGCAAACCAGCGGTTAGTTCGACATTGCCAATTACTTGTTTTATCCAAATTTCCTGGAGATAGGTGTGGTTTCCTGCATCAATATTCGAAACAACCTGCATATCGCCAAGTATTTCAGACGAAGGGGAAGCACCGTGTGTGTTTGCTGCATTAACGTGAAATTGTCCACCTTTCCATAAACCGGCTTTTTCGGTATCAAAGTTTAGGTGAAAATTGGCTAATCCCAGGTAGCAGGATCCGGTTTTTATTCCTCCCCAAAGGTTATTAATATTATCGCCGATGTAAGATGCCTCAAACGAAAAAGCATCTGTTTCCCGAATGGAGCTCTCCTGTGCTATCAAATGCAAAGGCAAAAAAATAAAACTGCAAAAAAGTATTAATCTGGAATAGGTATAGAGTTTTTTCATTATTTGAATTTTTTTGACATTTCAAAAGTAGTGCTCCTTAAAATCCTTTGAAATCCCTAAAAGAAATGATATTGTTCCCGAAGCATCCTTATAAATGATGAAAGGATTTTTGATTTCGTTCAATTAAAAAATCACGTAAATGTCAGATAGTATAATGAATAGGTTTCCTTGGTTTTAAACTGATGCAATGGGCGAATTTTGCCGGAAAGTTTTTGATGGAACAAGTTTAACATGGATAATTACAAAAGAATTTGTTAAATTTATATAGAGTGATGGAGCGTATCAATAATCAATTGAATGATAAAGGTTGTTATTGCCGGGAAAAACCGTTTATTCATCCAAAGCCTTAAGGCTTTTCTTGAATCGGAACATGTTGCCATGATCTTGTCCGAAGCAGATACGATGGAAAAAATATTCGAAAGGCTTCCCGAACTCAACCCAGATATATTGTTAGTGGATATTGACTACGAAACCTCTGTATTTGAAATGCTTCGGAAAATAACGTCATCCTTTTCGGGGATAAAATGCATAGTTTTCTCATTTTCGGTAAATTCCGAAGATTCTTATCAGTATGTAAATGCCGGTATAAAAGGATGTGTTCTTAAAACCAGCGAATTAAACGAACTGGCTGATGCAATTCGGGATGTGGCAGCAGGAAAAATATATTTTCCACGGGAATTGTTGCAGGAAGCAATAGCGCAGCATCGGGTGGGCGTTTCCAAAGACGAAAATGCTTTTACTTCGCGCGAGTTACAGGTTATTCAATTTTTATGTGCGGGATTATCGAACGAGGAGATTTCGGAAAAACTTTATCTAAGTTACGATACCATTAAATGGCACCGCAGCAATATTCTATTAAAATGTGGATGCAAAAACATATTGTCGCTTTACAAATTTGCATTGAAGAATAAGTTGGTAAAATCGGTTTGACAATTAGTAAGTTTAAGATTATGCACAACAACCTTCCAATTCTATTCTCTTTTTTGATTCCCTCTTCTTTAGCATTAATGAATATTTTTAATTAAATTAAACTATTATATCGAAACCAATAAAATAAATGGATTTAGAGAAAAAGCCAAACCAAAGAAAAGATACTGTTTTATATGTAGACGACGACGAATTCAACCTGGTGTTGTTTGAGACATTTATGAAGGAAGAATACCATGTATTAACGGCGAGTTCTTCTTCTGCGGGGTATAAATTGATTAAAGAGCATTCGGTAAAAGTACTAATCTCTGACCAACGAATGCCCGATGAAACCGGTTTGGAATTTATAGAGCGAATTACCCCGGAATATCCCGATTTGGTTAAGATTATTTTTACGGCCCATATCGATCACACTACCGCCATAAAAGCCATTAACCAGCGCGGTGTTTACCGGTATGTAATGAAACCTTGGAATTTCCAGGAGATGCAACAAACCCTTCAGAATGCAATTTCGGAGTTCGACCTGAGAGCGGAAAATAAAAATCTTATCCAACAGTTGAAATCTAAAAATGCAGTTCTTGAAAAAGCATATTTGCAAATTAAGGAGAGCGAAAAAAAATTTACGGGAATATTTCAAGCATCGTCAGACGGAATGTTATTATTAAAACAAGATAAAATAGTAGAGGCAAACAATGCTTTTTTGAATATTGCTGGGTTAGATAGTAATGATTTTTCACGGGAGAAACTTCGTTCGTTTATCGAAAAAGAAATGCCCGGTATTCTTAAATATGCCACCGAAAATAACTCCAACAATCAGTCTGCTTTTGAATACGATTTTATTACATCATCACAGGAGCGTAAATATCTGGAACTCAATAACCGAATTTTCGATTTGGCAGGAGAAAAGGCGATATTGGTTATTGTGAGGGATGTGAGTGAGCGGAGAATGATGGAACAACGGATAATGGAAGCCATTTTTCGAACTCAGGAAGAATCGCAGGGACGCTATGCACAGGAGCTGCATGATGGATTGGGCCCTGTTTTATCAACCCTGAAAATGTACATCGAATGGATGGGAAATGATAAAAATACGGTTAACAAAGAACTAATCAGTCGTAATGCTATTCATGCCGTCGACGAAGCCATAAATCAGGCCAAAGAAATAGCTAATAATTTAAGTCCGCATGTATTGCAACGGTTTGGATTGGTCAACGCCCTGAAAAATCATGCCGACCGAATTAAAGAAACACATAATATTACCATTTCTATTCAGTCTAAAATTACAGACCGCTTGCTGCCCAATATTGAGGTGATGTTTTACCGAATACTGCTCGAATGTATTAATAATTCTATAAAGCACGCAAAACCAGATTCAATTGCTATACAAGTTGATAAACAATTTCAAAAAATTTTAGTAACTTATACCGATAATGGGAAGGGGTTCGATGTAGATAAAACATTGAGCGAAACCAAAGGAATGGGACTTTTTAATATGCAAAACCGAATTAAACTGATAGGGGGTGAGATGATTATCAGATCGGTTATAGGCAGAGGGACCAGAATTGATATTACTTTAATATAATAACTATGAGTAACAGAATTAGGATTTTTTTAGTTGACGACCACGATATGTTTCGCGATGGGGTTAAATTATTACTGTCGAGCGACAATATTGCGGAAGTTGTAGCAGAAGCCCGTAACGGAAAAGAATTTCTTGAAAAAGTAGGAGAAGTAAAACCTGATGTGGTTTTAATGGATATTTCGATGCCCGAAATGGATGGAATTGAGGCTTCTAAATTAGCCAACGAAAAATATCCTCAGTTAAAAATACTGGCTTTAACCATGTTTGGGGATGAAAAGTATTATTACCAAATGATTCAAACTGGTATAAAGGGTTTTGTGCTGAAATCGGCCGGAATTAGTGAATTGGTAAAAGCCATTACCGAAGTTTATAAAGGAGGGAATTATTTTTCGAGTGAGATATTATACAAGCTAATTCAGAATATCGACGCAAATAAGAAAAATGGAAAAGAAAGTGAATCACACCTCGAAAAATTATCTGCCCGCGAACTGGAAGTTCTTAAACTGGTAGCATCGGGTTTGTCGAATGAGGATATTGCCAATCAGTTAAACATAAGTTTAGCCACTGTTAAAACACACCGCAGTAATCTTTTAACTAAAACATCGTCGAATAATACCGCCAGTTTGATAATGTATGCCTTAAAAAATAAAATTATTGAATTTACTTGAGAAGTCAGAAGTCAGAAGACGGAAGACAGGAGTCGGAAGTTTGAAATGCAGCAAGGGCGAATGTGGTTAATTTTCAAGTGCCTTGTATTTTTGCCATTTACAATTTTAGAGTTAGTAAGCGGTTGATATTCAACTAAAATAGTGTTTAACTTTTTGTAGTAATATTGCCGATTCTACTGGTTTTGAAATAAAATCGTTACATCCTGCATTCAAGCAACGTTTTTTATCTTCTTCTTCTACAAAAGCCGTAAGGGCTATAATTGGAACTGTTGAATTTGTTTCCCTTATTTTTTTGGTTACATCAAGCCCGCTTATTCCCGGAAGACCTATATCCATGAGAATTAGCCCAAAATTGCGATGCTTCTCAAAAAGTTCTACGGCATCGTATCCATTTTCAGCAACAACTAAATCGAATTCTTCTAAAGTATTTTGAAGGAGCTCAATACTGAATAAATCATCCTCAACCAATAAAATACGGCCAGGTTGGAACAGCGCATTTTCAGTATCTATCGTTTCGGGCAATTCTACCATTGCGGGCTTAATAAAAGTAACCGGAATATTAAATTTAAATTCTGCCCCTTTTCCCAATTCCGATTCAACCCATATTTTTCCGCCAAGAATATTCACTATCCCTTTACAAATAGATAAGCCAAGTCCGAGGCCTCCATAGTTGAGGATCACATAATCGCTCGATTGGCTAAAACGTTCAAAAATAAGGTGGTGGTCTTTTGAAGCAATTCCAACCCCTGTATCGGTAACTGAAAATACAACTCCGTTTTCGTCGTCAGTTTTATACGACATGGTAATTGTTCCCTGACTGGTGAATTTTATAGCGTTGTCAATCAAATTAGTAAGTAATTGTTGGATTCTGTTTTTATCACTGTTTATTGTAGACTTCGTATTCGTCTTTTCCATGTGAATTTTGAATTCAACATTTTTGTTTAGCTTTTGAAGTTTCATTCTGTATTGAGTAGCTAAATCTTCCATAAGCTCATTTAACAGGAATGGGGCATTGCTGACCCGGAGCATTCCCGCTTCAACTTTCGAAATATCGAGTATATCGTCTATTAACGTTAACAGATATGTTGACCTGGAGTGGATAATGTCGGCATATTTTTTAAGTTCTGTTTCGGAAACAGCCGTTTTAGTAAGTAGTTCGGAAAAGCCCATGATAGCGTTCATGGGGGTACGTATTTCGTGCGACATATTTGCTAAAAAGGCGGTTTTGAGGTTATCGCTTTGTACTGCTTTTTCTTTGGCAGGAACCAGTTCTTCAATCATTTTTTGCTTTTCAACAATTTTCCAAACAGAGTCCATCATCAGCGTGAGCTGAATAACGTCAGATTGATTGTAGTCCTCAGTTTTATTTGCTACACCAACTACTGCAACTATTTTTTTATCGACTATTACCGGAATGGAAAGAAATTTTTCCAATGGAGCATGTCCTTCAGGGATGCCTTTCGCCAGGGGGTGGTTAAGGTTGTAATTATTGATCATAATCGGTTTTCGCTGCCTTACCGCCTCTCCCCAGCAACCGGTTTTACTTAATTCATAAACTGTATTTATTTCTGTTACGGTGCATTGCTTATGCACATCTTTTGACCAGGAGTTTAATCGGAATAGCTGAGTGCTCTCGTCGTAATAATAGATGTATCCAATTTTGCTCTCTGTAAGTTTTATGGTTTCTTCGAGCGCAAAATCCAATAAATCCTGCAGATTGGAAGCTGCATAATCGGTTATTCTTAGCAGGCTTTCTAACCGCTCGTTGCTTAATAAAATATCATGTTCGGTTTTTTTTCGCTCGGTAATGTCTTCTTTAACGGCAACGAAGTTTATTATTATGCCATTTTCGTCAATTACCGGCGATATTACAGCCGATTCGTAGTATATCTCACCGTTTTTCTTTTTATTTCTGAATTCGCCCCGCCATTCTTTTCCCAATTTTATGGTTTCCCAAAGATTTTTATAATGCGATGGGTCATTTCCATCTGCTTTAAGGATTCGGGGATTTTGACCCAACGTTTCGTCGCATGAATAACCAGTTAATTGCGAAAATTTCGGATTGATATATTCAATATCTCCTTTAATATTCGTAATAACAATAGATACAGGGCTTTGCTCGATGGCCATGCTCAAATTGCTTATTTGCAAATCCGACAACTTTCTTTCGGTGATGTCGTGCTGTACGGCCAGGAAACCAAGAATATCTCCATTCGAATCTAAAATGGGATTTACTGAACCTTCAATGGTAACAAGTTTCCCATCTTTTCTTTTATTGATTACTTCGCCGGTAACAGCATTTTTAGATACGAGAGTGTCCCAGAATTTTTTATACCATAAATCGGTCATCATTCCCGATTTTAGGATTCCCGGGGTTTTTCCCAAAACTTCGTTAACCTTATACCCGAAAACTTTTTCGAAAGCGGGATTGGCATAGCTAATTTTACCATTGGGGAGGGTCATATAAATTACCTCATCCGACCGTTCAATTCCTAACCTGAATCTCAAAAGTTCTTCTTCCGATTTTTTACGTTCGGTTATATCCAAACAATGGCCGATATAGCCTAAAAATTCTCCTTCACTATTTTTCATGGGGGTTCCGTTATCCTGGATCCACCGATATTCCCCATCGTACCTTTTTAACCGGTAATCAATGCTAAATTCTAAGCGAGCATCAAATGAATCAGAATAGGTATCAAAATATTTATGAAGGTCATCCGGATGAACACCATCTGCCCACCCATCGCCCAATTCCTGTTCGAGTGTCCTTCCTGTAAAGGAAAGCCATATTTTGTTAAAATAGTTGTATTTTTTATCGAGTCCTGAGGTCCAAATAAGAGCCTGCCCCATATTGGCAAGGCTTTCGAAATGAGTTTCGCTGTTTTTTAGAGCAAGCTCAGTTATTTTTTTCTGTATAATAATTCCCGCTTGCTGAATAAAAAGTTCAATGAAATCAGAATCGGTAATACTGGTTTTGTTTAAAGTAAGAAAAAGAACGGCAGCAAGTAACTGATTTTCTTTATTTATACCAATGGTATATGCTTTATGAATCCCTAAAAGCGATTCGATACTATGTAAAGCAATTGCAGGAATCTCTGGCGGAAAAAAATCTGCCAGCTTTCCGTTATATTCTTTAAACTCTCCGGTTTTGTAAAGTTTATGATTTAGGGAGGATAGTGAATATTTTTTTTGGGTAGGATTGAATCCGGTAATCTTTTGAATAGCAGGGAGATTTATTAAATTTCCTCCGAAGATATCAATTACCTGTGATTTCATATTTGGCTCATCAATGGATGAGATTAGGATTACCGAATTACTATATTGTTGTTGTAAGGTTGTTCCAATATAATTATAAAGGCTTGCCAGTTCATGCAAGCTCAGCATTTCAGAAAATGTCTGCGTTAATAGATGCAATTGCTTTTTAAATTCAATATCAGTGTTAACCTGCTTATTGTCGTTTTTTCGCTTAAACATATATAATATAACATTTTAGCTTATTTCACTTCAGTAATCTCCTTTGCGCAGTTCCTTTTAGCCAGATATTTAATCGATTTATTTTACCATTATTTGAGTTAAAATAATTATCTAAAAAAGCATATAACTATTTTTAACAGATCATATTTCAATGTCGTTTAGTTAAGAATCGATGTTTGACCCCAGCCGGGGTCAGATGTTTATAGAATGTTCAATTTTTCTACAAACAGGCAACCCCATCCGGGGTCGAATATCTTTAACTAAACGTTATTGGATCGTATTTTAAATTTACAACAATACGGTTGAAATTCCTAGTCCATTCATCTATGAAAATTTAAAACTGGATTAAAATAAAACGGCGGAAGTTAACTCCCGCCGTTTAGCTTTATTCAGAATTTTCTTCTCAGAAATTTTCGAAGAGATTATCACCTTTATCCGAGCTTTCGAGGTTTAGGTCAACACCATTGCGTTGATCGTTTGATCGATTTGGATACTTTGGAGGGTGATTGGATTTTATTTTATTAGTCGTTTTTTGCATACCCTTGATTGGTTGAGCTGTTTTAATTTGCTTACCGGTATTAAAGAAACCAATTGTTTCTTTAAGGAGTTCGGCCTGACTGGCAAGTTCTTCGGAACTGGAGCTCATTTCTTCGGCCGCAGCCGCATTTTGCTGTGTAACCTGTGTAAACTGCATTACAGCTTTGGTAATTTGTTCCGATCCTGAACGCTGTTCATGGCTCGAAGCTGCAATCTCTTTCACCAGTTGCGCAGTTTTTTGGATTTCAGGAATAATTTTCAGCATCAAACTTCCCGACTCCTCGGTAACTCTAAGGCTGGATGCTGAAAGCTCGTTAATTTCAACGGCCGCTTTCTGGCTCACTTCAGCAAGTTTCCGAACTTCAGCAGCTACAACGGCAAAGCCTTTTCCCTGTTCGCCAGCCCTTGCAGCCTCAATTGCCGCATTAATAGCGAGGATATCAGTTTTTCCGGCGATATCGTTAATAACTTTAATCTTCTCCGAAATCTGACGGATAGCTTCCAGGCTCTTTTGAGCAGCAATATTAACATCCATCATACCTTGAGCCGAAGTAACCGCTATTTTTTCGGTTGCTACAGAGTTATCGCTGTTTTGCTGAATAGACGACGACATTTCTTCGATGGAGGAGGATACCTGCTCGGCAGAAGCAGACTGCTCGCTGGCACCTTCGGAAATCTGAACGGCCGATGTACTCATTTCGCCCGAACTTGTAGCTACATTTTGAGCAGCTTCCATTACCTGACCTACTATTTCGCTCAAGCGCGATACCATATCCGAAAGGGCTCCCATTAACTCGTCGTTATCCGACCGTTTTGCAAGGGTAATGGTTAAATCGCCCTCGGCAACCATTTTCGCTTTGGCAATAATTTCGTTAAACGCTTTGATCAAACTATTCAGGTTATTTTTGATGTTGTTGAAATCGCCATTATAGTTGTCGGTAATTATTTCGGGCATATCGCCTTTTGCTATTCTATCGACATACATAGCAGCAACGTTGAGCGGTCCAATAACCGAATCGAGCGTGTGGTTAACTCCTTCGACAATTTTTCGGAAATCGCCCTGGTGCCTGGTAACATCGGCACGGGTAGCTAAACGGCCTTCAACTGCTGCTTTAGCAAGGAAGTTGGCGTCTTCTATCAACGCTTTTAAATTTGCCCTTACCTGTTCGATGGTATCGTTAATAAACTTCTTCTTCCCTGGGAGTTGTTCCATTGACGCTTCGAAATTGCCATTTCCAAATTCCATAAATACACCCATAGCTTTTTTCTTTATTGCGATATGGGAACCAACCATTAAATTAACGCCGTCGGCCATTTTAGCATAGGCCCCTTCAAAACGGCTAACATCTACCTTAACATCAATGTCTCCAAGTTCGTGTTCCGAACTCATTTTCGTCATTTCAACTATTAATCCATTGATGGCTTCAATGCATCCGTTTAAGTTATTCTTTATCTCGTTAAAATCGCCGTTGTAATTATCGGTAATTTTTTCGGGGATATTCCCTTTCGAAATACGGTCGACATACTCAGCTGCAACATTTAACGGGCCAATAACGGCATCGAGGGTTTTGTTTACCCCTTCTACAATTTTAGCGAAATCGCCACCATGTTTCGAGGCATCGGCACGGGTAGCAAGTTTTCCTTCAATTGCGGCAGTAGCAAGCATACCTGCGTCTGCAACCAATGCATTTACGGCATCGATACAAACATTTAAGTTATTCTTTATCTCGTTAAAATCGCCGTTGTAATTATCGGTAATTTTTTCGGGGATATTTCCTTTCGAAATGCGGTCGACATATTCGGCAGCAACGTTTAACGGGCCAATAACGGCATCGAGGGTTTTGTTTACCCCTTCTACAATTTTGGCAAAATCGCCACCATGTTTCGAGGCATCGGCACGGGTAGCAAGCTTTCCTTCAATTGCGGCAGTAGCAAGCATACCTGCGTCTGCAACCAATGCATTTACAGCATCGATACATACGTTCAGATTATTTTTTATCTCGTTAAAATCACCGTTATAATTATCGGTAATTTTTTCGGGGATATTTCCTTTCGAAATGCGGTCGACATATTCGGCGGCTACATTTAACGGGCCAATAACGGCATCGAGGGTTTTGTTTACCCCTTCTACAATTTTGGCAAAATCACCTCCATGTTTGGATGCATCGGCACGGGTGGCAAGTTTCCCTTCAATGGCAGCAGTAGCAAGCATACCTGCATCAGTAACCAATGCATTTACGGCATCAATACAAACATTCAGGTTATTCTTTATCTCATTAAAATCGCCATTGTAATTATCGGTAATTTTTTCGGGGATATTCCCTTTCGAAATGCGGTCGACATATTCGGCGGCAACGTTTAATGGGCCAATAACGGCATCGAGGGTTTTGTTTACACCTGCTACAATTTTGGCAAAATCGCCCCCATGTTTCGAGGCATCGGCACGGGTAGCAAGTTTTCCTTCAATGGCAGCGGTAGCAAGCATACCTGCATCTGCAACCAATGCGTTTACAGCATCGATACATACATTCAGATTATTTTTTATCTCGTTAAAATCGCCATTGTAGGTATCGGTAATTTTTTCGGGGATATTTCCTTTCGAAATGCGGTCCACATACTCGGCGGCAACATTTAGCGGGCCAATAACGGCATCAAGGGTATTATTTATACCAACCACTATTTCCCTGAATTCTTCGTTTGTTTCTTCGGGTTTGGCCCGGGTAGCAAGCTTTCCGGTGACGGCTGCCTCAACTAATGCTTTTGTTTGGGCTATTACCGATTTTATAATGTTTTGAATGTTGATGGCTATAATAAACCCGAGGCTTATTGCTGCTAACAATACAAGTCCAATAAGAATAAGCATAAAATTCGTGGCACTATTTGCCAGGGCAGTATTATCATCGGAGGTTTGCTTTGCAAGAGTAATTTTTTGATTATGTATATTGTCCAACGATTTCAGTACAGCGTCGTTATCCAGTTTCATTTGCCCCTGCATTACGAGTAGCGCTCCGGTTGTATTTTCTGTTTCGAGCAGATTTTTAATATCGGGAACCGAAGCCATATAGGCATCAAACGCTTTGCTCAAATTTGCCACTTCTGCTTTACCTTCCGCTGTTAAAGTGGTTAGCTCTACTTTCTTTTCACTGTCGATAAATATTTTAGATAATTCATCAATTCGTGCGAGCATTTTATTTCTTTCGGTTTCATTATTTGCTAAAACGGCATCCCTTACATTTACCCTGATTCGTTGAAAGGATGTAGCCATATCCGACATATCTGCTAATGGCAGGGTAATTTTTTCATACAGTTTGGTATCAGCAGCATCAATTTGTTTTATTCTCGAAATACCCATATAGCCAATTACTCCGGCTAATATTGCTACAATGAGGAAGCTGCTTAACAACTTCGTACGGATTTTCATGTTTTTAAACCAGTTCATAGTATTTGTATTTAATTGTTGTTATGTTAAATTTTATATTAAGCGATTGCATTTGTGTTTATGTATTTTTTTTATACCAGATACTGAACCTCGTTTTTTATTTCGAGAAGTCGTTTAACCTTCTCTTCCTGTTTGTATCTCTCGTTCCACATACTTTTATATTTTAATTTGTCTAACTGTTTTAAAACTGATGAATCGGTATAAATTACCGGAGGATATTTTCTTTGTTTTTAGTGGCCATAAATTTATTATCGGAGTATAGTTGAAATGCTCCATGTCCCGGATACACTGCTGTAATGTTCTTTTCTTTTAATCGCGAAATCACATAATCGTTTTCCTTTTTAAGCACGGCATTTTCGAATTGAATAGGAAAGGTTGTGTCGCCCGAGAAAAGGATCCCTTCATCTTCGCCTAACAGGCAGATAGAATCGTAACTGTGGGCAGATATATGGAATACTTCAAACTGTTTTTCTCCAATTCGGAGTATATCCCCATCCCTAAGAATCTGGTCGATGCCCTTGAGGTGAGAATTGAAAGCACATATACGAGGATTAAATGCTTCTTTTATTCTCGGCAGTATTGCTGCATGATCGGAGTGGCTGTGGGTTAGAATTACCTGATCTACTTTTTTCTTACCCAGGCCTGTATTTATGCTTTCAATCTTTTGTATGATTGAAACATCGCTGCCTACATCAATAAGGGTATTGATATCATCAAGCGTATTCCAGGTACCAATTACCAGGTAAACATTTGAAGTGTATAGCTTGCTGTTTTCGGTAAGATTCATGATTTTCATAAATATCATTTGCTTTTAAAAACTGTCACCTATTCTGTAAATTCTGCAACCTGTAACCCACTTTAATTTGTAACTAGCAACTATTTTATCCTCTCATCATTCATTCGACTACGCTCAGAATGACTAACTGACATTTTTTAACTCACAACCCTTAACTCACAACCCTTAACTCGCAACTCGCAACCCGGAACCCATAACTCGTAACCTGCAACCTTTTTCATCCCCTCATCATTCATTCGACTACGCTCAGAATGACTATCAGCAACCCATAACCCGAAACTCGTAACCTGCAACTTGTAACCTGTATCATGCAACCTTTTTCATCCCCTCATCATTCATTCGACTACGCTCAGAATGACTAACTGAGATTTTTTAACTCACAACCCATAACCCGTAACCTTTTTTATCCTCTCATCATTCATTCGACTACGCTCAGGATGGCTATCAGCAACCCGTAACTCGCAACCCGTAACCCGTAACCTGCAACCTTTTTCATCCTCACATCATTCATTCGACTACGCTCAGAATGACAGTTTGGTATCTCGTAACTCGTAACTCGCAACCTGCATTCATCAAATCTTCTCATGCAATTGTGCATAATCCACTAGCTTTTTGAACTTAGGGCCTAATTCGACTGGCATACTTTGGGTGTTCTCCATTATTAACAAGCCACCATTTAATAACATGTTATGGTACATAGTTATCACTTCGATGCGTTGTTGGTAATTAAAATGCAGGAGTACATTTTTGCAAATAACCAGGCTATAATCATTTCGCAAAGGCTTAAGCGTTAGCAAATCGTATTTTTGAAATTGAACCAGGTTGCGTAATTCAGGACTTACTATAAAATAATCTTCTTTTTCAGCCGGACTGAAATATTTTTGAAACAAGTCGGCAGGAATTCGCTGTAAATGCTCTTTATGATAGATTCCATCGGTAACCGTTTTGCCAAAGTCGACATTTTCGTTATCAATATCTATGGCATGAATCTTAACATTTCGAAGCGCAAATTTCCCCATACTTTCGGCCAGCAAAATGGCAAACGTGTAGGTTTCCATGCCCATGGCGCAACCGGCATTTAGTATTTGCACATTACTTCGTCCCATAGTTAACGGAACCAGTTTTTGCACTGCCAGCGAAAGAATTTGTTCGTCTCTGAAAAAGAAGGTAAAAGCCATTGGAGTATTTTACAGATTGGTTATTAAATCCTTTATGGAATTTGTTTCCTGAATGGCTTTAAGTTCGGTGCCGGAAAATACTTTTTCGACATTCAGGAGCATGATAAATTCGCTTTGAAGCTTGTAAATACCCTGCAGAAAATCAGTATTAAACTCCTTGCTCATCGCAGGAACCGGTTTAATGTCGTCGTCGTTAATTGATATCACATCTTTTACTTTATCCACTACAGCGCCCAGGCGGAACATATCGGCTCCTTCGGAAACATCGAGAACGATAATGTTGTAAGCGTCGCCTGTGTTTCTGTCGGGCAGGTTAAAGCGCACCCGTGTTTCGAAAACCGGGACAACATCGCCGCGGAAGTTTATAATACCCCGGATATAGGCGGGAGAATTTGGTACGGCGGTTATATGCTCTTCCTGCAAAACCTCCAGTACTTTGGCTACATTTACGGCATACAGATCGCCGCAAATAACAAACGATAAATAAGTACTAATCATGGCTGTTTTTGTTAATTTTAATTCGTTATATAGTTTAAATAGTCCATAGTTTAATGTCGATGGACCTGTGACTATGGACTGGTGACTAACTTCAATTTACCCGGTCTTCAATTTTAAAAAACAGTTCGTTTGTGTCGATCATAAAAGCGAGTTTTCCATCTCCCAACTGACTGGCAGCCCCAATGCATTTCTGGTTGCGGAATAAACTTCCCAGTGGTTTTAGCACTGCCTGATGGCCTCCAATAATTACATCAGTCAACAGTGCCATTTGCCTGTCGTTTGTTTTTATGATAATTGCTTTGGGCATTTCTCCATAATGGCCACCTAATTCAAAACAGGTTCGTACGTCTACAAAAGGAATTAATTGGTTTTCGAAAGAAATGGTGCGGGTATGTTTGCGTTTTTCGATTTCTTCGAGCGGAATTTGCATGCATATATTGATATCGGAAACAGCAACCGTAAAGAATGTATTTTCGACCTTGAACAACAGTGTGTCGATAATGGCAATAGATTGCTGAAGTTTTAGGGTAAATGAAGTGCCTACTCCAAATTCAGATTCCACATAAACTTCTCCCCGTAGTTCGGTGATTTTGCGGCGAACCACATCCATTCCAACCCCTCTGCCCGAAACTTCGGTGAGGCTTTGAGCCGTTGAAAAGCCGGGAAGGAAAATAATATCCAATAGCTCCTGTTTCGAAGGATTGTCAGTTGTTTTGATAATCCCTTTTTCTATTGCTTTTTTGCGGATTTTTTCCAAATCGATTCCCGAACCATCATCTTCGACACGGATGATCACAATATTTCCCGAATTACTGGCAGTGATTTTTAAAATTCCGGTTCCCGATTTTCCTTTTTTTATCCGTTGGTCGGGAGTTTCGATACCGTGATCGATGCAATTTCGTATAATGTGCATTAGCGGATCGCTTAGCTGGTCAATAGTGCCTTTGTCAACTTCTGTATCAATACCTTCGGTAACAAGTTCCACGTCTTTATTCAACTGTTGCGACAAGTCGCGGATTAACCGTTTAAATCGGAGAATAGACTCGCTCAGCGGAACCAACCTGATATCAAGGGCATTATTACGGAACTGTTTCGAAAGGTTGTCTAATCGTTCGGTATAGGGCAATATCTTTTCGTATTTGCTGTCGCTTGTTGTGAGTGTGAATTGCGAATTGAGCGTTATTAGCTCGCTAACCAGATACATCAGATGATCCAATTTTTCCGAATCGACAGAAATTCTTTTGCCTACCTTTTTATCGGTATCCGCTTTTGATTTACTTCGGATAGTTTTTTCAGGAGAAGTCCCATTTACCGGGGTACCATCTTCTTTTGTACCCTTTTCCTGCGATTCGATATAATCTAAAATTGAGGGTTCATCGATTGAGGCTGAAGACTGGTTCGCTTCTTCGAATAAGTTTGCGGGTGTAAGACGGGTAATGGTGCAGTCGTCTTCAATAAACATAAATACTTCGCGAATATCGTTTTCCTTGGCGTTACTGTAAAGGATTATGCTCCATGTATCGATTTCGTTGTTACTCAAATGATCCAATCGCGTAATTTCGTATTGTCCCAGAGATGCCAAATCCTGAAATAAATTGGTAATACTAATACCACGGAAATAAATTTGTTCGTTTGCCCGAATAAGAATGTGCCAGGAATAAGGAACCTGTATATTTGAATTGGAAGGTTGGTTAAGAAAAGCTGGAATATTGGCGTTTCCCTGGTTCACTTTTGCCAGAATAGTTTCAATGGTACCAAGAATTACTTTTTGGTTGGTTTGGTTTTCAGGAACGGACAGCGATTCATCGGTGAGAAGTTTTCGGATATGGTCGATGGATAAAAATGTGACATCAAAAATTTCTTTATCGAACCGTAATGTTTTGTCGCGAATGGCCTGATACACATTTTCCATGGTATGGGTAAATTCGCCAACAAAGTCGAAGCCGTACATGCCGCTAACTCCTTTTATGGTGTGCATTGCACGAAAAGCCGATTCGATAAGTTCTTGGTTATCAGGAGATATTTCCAAGTCCAGCAAGTCTTTCTCTAATTGGTCCAGGAGCCCTGAAGCTTCTTCCAGAAATATTTGTTTAAATTTTTGCAGTATCGGATCCATGCTCGAACTATTTAATTATGTAATAAAATTACGCCTTCAAAAATCCGAAATCACCACCTGAGCGAATGGTTTTTAATCATCCTTTAGGATGATTTTTCAATAGTGTAAAGGATGGGTAGTAGAGTCAACCTATTGGAAAATACGAATGATTACAAGTATTCTGCAAAAAAATATGGTAATAAGGTTTGATTTTCTTTTTCTGGAATACTCTTTAAAATGTAAGAAAAGGATTAAGCAGAATAGCTAAAGGCTAAATTTGATCAAATCAAATAAAAGAGCTAACTTAATGTATCATTTGATAACCTAAAGCGCTTTTGAAATGATGAAAGGAATAAATAGGAAAAACGATGCAACCGGCAGTTTTTCAAACGAACCGGTTTTTTGGAAAACAGAGGAGATAATTTTATTCTAAAGCGCATAAAATATCACGATGAATCGATATAATGGCCAAATTTAAACCCACTGACAGAATTCGAATATTTTACGAAATTGCCTTGTCAATAGGCAATTCATTAAATCTTGTCGAAATGCTGAAATCGAGTTTGTCGGCTTATTTGACTAAACTCGATTGCCTCGCAGGTTCTATATATTATCTAAAGAAAAAGCAAAACAATACTTTTTTGGTCGAAAATGCTTTTTCATTTCCCTATACCATCGAACTAATTGAAGAATATAAGGAAGTTCTGAAGCTTTTTCCATCGGAATTTTCCAATAACGATTACCAGGAAATTCTTAATCACCTTCCCATTATTAAGCAAGTTTCAGTTGATAGGTGGCTTTATATAATGAATCTCCCCGATTTTGGATTGCTTATGTTGATCAAAGCAGGGAAAGGGATACCCTTAGATATGTTATCGGACCTGGCTGAGACAAATAAAAAACTTGCAAGAGCAGCATTAGCATGCAAACAAAAACAGACACTTGAAGAAAGTGAGCAGAAATATAAAAAACTCACAGAACTTTTACCCGAGATGATTTGCGAAACCGATCTGGAAGGCACTCTGGTATATGCTAATCAGTATGCGATCGACAAAATGGGGTTTACCGAGGAAGTTAAATTTAAGTCTTTCCATATTACAGATCTTTTTATTCCCGAAGACCAACAAAGAGCCATTAGTAATTTTAAAATGGCGCTTATAACCGATAGTAAGGCTCCCGAAGAATATACCATAATTAAAAAGAATGGAGACCTTTTTTCGGGTGTTGTATATACAAACCGAATTATCGAAAATAACAAAGTAGTAGGTATAAGAGGTGTAATGATTGATATTTCGGAACGGAAAAAATATGAAAAACAAATAAAAGAAAATTCGGAACGGCTTGAATTAGCGCTATTGGGAAGCGAATCGGGCTTGTGGGACTGGAATGTTGTTACCGGCTATGTATATTATAGCGATACATGGTTGGAATTATTAGGATATAGTATAAACGAAGTAAACCCAAATATAGAAACCTGGAAGGGGTTAGTCCACCCCGACGATAAAGAGTATGTAAACTCTCTTCTTAACAAACACTTAAAAGGTGAAATCCCCATTTATCGAACCGAGCATCGCGTAAAAACCAAATCGGGAAAATGGAAATGGGTACTCAATCATGGGCGGGTTACAGAAAGGGATTCCAACGGAAATCCAATGAGGGCAGTGGGAACTTATATTGACATTTCAAAGCAAAAGGGGTATGAAAAGATTTTGGAGAAAAATCTGGTACAGCAAGAAATTCTCTCCGAAATTTCAGTCAATTTGAATTCGTTAAACGATTTTCACGACAAAATTACCAATGTCCTTAAAATTATTGGAGAACATACCGACGTTAGCCGGGTATATGTTTTCGAAGATGATCTCAATGGATTAACTACGAGTAATACTTTTGAATGGTGCAATGTTAATATTACTCCACAGTTAGAAAATCTTCAGGAGATACCCTATGAAATTATTCCGTCGTGGAGAAAAATTATTGAAAGTCAGGGGTTTATATTTAGTATTGATATTACACAATTACCGGATGACCTTCGGGAGATTTTGGAACCTCAAGGCATATTATCGATTGTTGTTTATCCATTATATGTTTATGGAAAATTTTCGGGGTTTATTGGATTCGATGAATGTGTAAAGCAACAGCAATGGACTAAATCAGAACTTGAACTGCTTCGGACCATCTCGGGAATTATTTCGAATGTTAATCCTTCTTTGTTTAAATGCATTTGAACGGCGGGCCGTCGAAAATTCGCTACGGGAAAGTGAAGCCACAAACAGGGCTATTATTTCTTCCTTACCCGATATGCTTTTGCATTTAAACAAAGAAGGATTAATAATCAATTTCCACGGTGTTAAAAATAATTTAAAACCGTTTGTTAACCTTCAAAAGAATCAGTTTATATGGAATATATTTCCTCCCAACCTTACTAGGGTATTTAAGCAAAGCATTAATTTATGTTTAACACGATGTTTTTATCATTTCGAATTTCAGGTTTCTACAAATGTAAATTTCTTTTTTGATGCCCGATTATCAAAAATTAACGACAAGGAAATTATTTTGGTAATTCGGGAAATTACTGAAAAAAAGGAATATGAAAAGGAGCTGCAAAATGCAAAAATAAAAGCAGAATTAGCCAACCAGGCAAAAAGTGAGTTTCTGGCAAATATGAGTCACGAGATTCGCACACCAATGAATGCAATACTAGGGTTTAGTGAGTCGCTTTTTCATAAAGTAACCGATGAAAAGCAAAAACTAATGCTAAAATCAGTTTTAGCCAGTGGCAATGTGTTACTTTCCTTAATAAACGATATCCTCGATTTATCAAAAATAGAATCGGGAAAACTTGAAATAGCTTTAGATCCTGTTGATATCCGGAATATTGTTCAGGAAGTTGCTCAAATGTTTTCCGAAAAAGCGCATAATAAAATTCTGACTCTTACAACGAATTTTGATTCAAAAACACCTTATACGCTGCTATTAGATGAAATAAGAATTAGGCAGGTACTACTCAACCTTGTAGGGAATGCTATTAAATTTACCGATTCCGGTTTTGTGGCCATTTCGGTCGATTTTATAGAGCTGCCTGGCACCATCGGAGATCTGATCATAAAAATTCAGGATTCGGGCATAGGAATCCCTGAATCTCAGAAAGAGGTAATATTCGAAGCTTTCAGGCAACAAAGCGGGCAGAGCAACCGAAAATACGAAGGTACCGGTTTAGGACTTGCTATTACAAAAAAACTGGTCGAAAAAATGAATGGCTCCATTGCTCTTAAAAGTGCTGTGGGCAAAGGTTCTGAATTTACAATAACAATTAAAAATGTTGAATTTATTAACAAATCACCCGTTAATAATAAAATAGATGAAAGTCCGGACAAGGAAGTGATTTTCGAACCAGCTGTGGTTTTAATCGTAGATGATGTTAAAACGAACATTAAATCGATTATTAATCTGATCGATTCACAGTCCATTACTTTTCTGGAGGCCGAAAACGGCGAAATTGCACTTGAAATATTAAATCACTATCATCCCGATTTGATACTAATGGATCTTCGGATGCCAGTTCTCGATGGCATAGAAACTACCCGAAGGATCAGAACTTTCGAAAAATATAAGACCACGCCTATTATCGCCTTTACTGCCACTATATTTGATTCTCAAAAAACAGCCACAAAAGATTATTTTAATGGGGTACTCTTTAAACCAGTATCGAGGAAAAAGCTACTAACTGAATTTAAAAAGTACCTGCCGTTTAAAGTAACCAGTATTCAAGCTGTAGACAATGAGCCGATTGTAGAAGAAGAAATTTCGGACAGCACTTTAGAGCAACTTCCCGATCTAATTAAAGAATTTAAGGAGGTGTATTTGCCTCAGTGGCAATTATTAAAAAATAAACTTTTAATTTTTAAAATCGAAGAGTTTGCTAACAGTTTAAGACTTAGCAATGAAAAATATAATTTTTATCTTTTAAATAATTATGTTAATAATCTCCAAAAATCAATTGATTTATTTAAGGGCACCTCTAAAAACTAGTTTTTTGGAACTGCTCTAAATGTATGTATAAATTCATTAGTTTAAAAAAAACGGTTCTACCAT
>JAIFLU010000298.1 GCA_020048915.1 Bacteroidota bacterium
CGGGCAGTTTAATATCCATCAATATTAAATCAATTTTATTTATGGTCTTACATAATTCCAGTGCTTGAATTCCATTTTCAGCATGTAATAATTGGGCTTGCGTTTTTTCAAGTAATGCTTCGATGAACTGGTAATTTACCAAATCATCTTCGACCACTAAAATTACTTTGTTTTTCCAATTTGGATCAGTATAAGTTACTTGTTGTTCAGCTAAATGATAGTTTTCAATTATTTCTTCTTTTAAATTATCGGGAATAATTATCGGTAATTTGAATGTGAAATACGTACCTTTTTGAGGTTCAGATTGTACCAAAATTCTCCCCCCAAATAATTCAATTAAACTTTTTGCAATTGTCAAACCTAAGCCTGCACCTTTTATTTTAACGTGTGTTGTATCTTCTACTTTCCAGAAATGTTCAAAAAGTAAGTTTTGCTCTTCGGCGCTAAGAATTGTACCTGTATCTTGTATGAAAAATTCAATAAATTTATCTTCACATAATTGATAGCCAAATATAACGCTTCCTTTTGTAGTATTTTTAAGGGTATAAAAAATCAAATTAAGGAAAATTTGGTGTAATCTTCCTGGATCTGTATAAAACTGAAAATGGCTACCATTATGAGGTTCTTGCTTTTTTAAGATGAGTTCAATATTATCTTTACCTTCTTTTATTTTTTTCTGAAGAACGGTTGAGAAAATATCGTTCATAAATTCATCAAGTTCAATCCATGTATAATCTATCGAAACTCTTCCGGCTTCGATCTTAGTTGTTTCAATGATATCGTCAATTAATGTCAATAATTGTTGACCCCGCTGGTTTATTATTTTTGAATAGTCTTTTCTTTTTTCGGCAGATATTCCTTCCATATTAATGAGCTCCGAAAAACCAATGATAGCATTCATGGGAGTGCGGATTTCGTGGGACATATTAGCTAGAAAAATGGACTTAAATTGTTCGGATTTTTGAAGTTTTACCCTGCTTTTTGTTAATTCTTTTTCGAGTTTTTTAACTAAACTCAAATCTCGTAATAGTATTATGGTTTCTTGATTGGTTTCAAAAAGCTTGAAAGCACAAAAGCCTACAGAGGCTGATACTCCGTCTTTTTTAAGAAATTTGAGCTCTTTTTCAGGAATTCCCTTACTTTGTGAAATATCAGAAAGTATTACCGAAAATGATTCTTTTTGAGAAATTGGAATAAAGTTGGATAACGGCATATTAATTACATCATCGCTTTTAAAGCCAAAAGTATCTTCCCACTTTTGATTATAGCTTGTAATAACGCCTGTTTTGTTAATAGCCAAAGCTGGAATTGTCAATTTAGAAATAAAGGAAGGAATGTTGGGATTCTGTTCCTGAAGGAAATCAACAATTATTTTAGTCAAACTTGCTTTTACCTCTGCATCAATAGGTAATGACAGATTTTGTAAGGTTTGCTCAATCTGATATAAATAATTTTGGTCTCTCATAATTAGATAACAAGGTCAAGAAGATCTTTTTGTTAAATTTATATATATCTGACGAATATTTCAAGCAAACGTTTAATTAAAACAATTCTACTTCAATATTTTGAATAAAAGCAGTATATGTATTCTCATCATCAACTTTTGCCTCGGATAGTAAAATCAAAACAGGAATATCATCCCCGTTTTTATTTGTAATTTTAACTTCTTTTCGTTGACCTATAATCTTTTCAGCACCAGGGGTAACGTAATTACGCGTAAATTCATCTTCAGCTATATTAACTTCCGAAAAAAGAACTTTAATATTCATTCCGGTTGTTTCTTTTCGGGGAAGTCCCCAAAGTTCTTCAGCTGCTTTATTGAAAAATTCGATACGTCCTTCCTGATTAATAGTTACTATTGCATCTAAAGCGCCTTCTAGCGTACGTTCATTCCGAATTTTAACCTTTTCAATTTCTTTATATTGCATTTCCATTTCGGCTTTTGCCTTTTCTAGTTTTCGGGTTAATTCGGCTCCGGATTGTATTAGTTTTTCTTCCTGTATCTTTAATTGTTCTGTTTGGAGTTGAGTCTCAATCTCCATTATCTTTTCTTTGGTAATATCATTTGCAATGTATATAACTTTGCTAACCTCTCCGTACATATCATTTACAATACTCAATGTTCCACGAAACCATTTTTCGTCGTTAGACTTTGTTATACCTTTTATCTGACCTTGAAATGACACGCCATTTAAGACATTTTCCCAAATTTCTTTAAAAGAATTAAGTTCTTCGCGGGAAATAAAATCAAAAATTGCTTTATTGGAAATCTCTTCGGGAGAATATCCAAATGTAATAAGAAACTTCTCATTACAATCCAATGTATCTCCATCTGGCGTAAATTCAGCTTTCAGGCTCGATCGGTTTAAAGCTTCAATTTGTGCCTCAAAGTCTAAACTTTGTTTCTTTTGATCGGTGGTATCAATCGCTAAAAATATGATTCTATCTACGTCATTATCTTTTTTCTGAGGAGTTAACGTAGCCATGGTCCAGAGATCTTTTCCCTGGCGCGTTTGCAATTTAATATCCCCTTCAAAATGTTCTTTCCCTTTGATTATTTCACCCCAAATATTATCAAACCAATCTTTATCTTTTTTATTAATAAACATAGAGACCTGTCTTCCTTCAACCTCAGGTTTGTCATTATATCCAAGTTTACTAATGAATTTGTCATTCGCATAAATTAATGTTCCATCAGAAAGGAATTCAGCACGTATAAGTGTGTGATTTACAGAATTAGTGAACGAAATAAACTTCTCATTTTGACGGGCAGCCTCTTCCTGAGTTGCTTGAAGCTCTTCCATGTTTTGGCGCATTTGTTCTTCCTGAGAAGCTAAAACTTCAGCTTGATCTTGAGATTCCCTTAGTAGATTTGCGGTCCGAACATTTATTTTTACAGTGGAAATAGTGGAGGCAATGCTTTCTGCTATTTTTTCAACAAATTGAATTTCATAGTTTTCCAGCTTTCTAAATGATGCTATTTCCAGAACTCCATGCAATTCTTCATTTATTACCAATGGAACTATAAGCAGGCAGGAAGGGTTTGCTTTTCCAAGCCCGGAAGTAATTGTAATGTAGTCATTCGGAACATTTGTCATGTAGATAGTTTTCTTTTCTAATGCACAGGTTCCAATTAACCCATCTCCCCAGTTTATGCGCCTATCTGAAAATTTTTTTCTATCGAATGCGAAGCATGCTGTTAATTCAAAATATTTATCTTGTGATGAATCTTGAAGAATAAAAAAGCCACCTTGGTTTACATTAAGGTACTTAACCAGATTTTTTATAATGCTATAGGATAATTCATTAAGATTATCATTATTCTTCCTTAAAATATCGGAAAACTTAGCAAGCCCTTCAGCTACCCAGTTTATTTGATCATCTTCCTTTCTTCTAAGGAGTTCTATGTTTTTGTTCTTGAGTAAATTGTCACGCAAATTGATAAGAGACTTCCCAATAGAGTCATCTTCTCTAACGTCTAATTGAGCATCCAGTTTATCTTGAATAAGTTGCTGAGTAAAATCCAGTGTTTTTTTAGATTTCGATAATTCATCGTCCAGCAGAGATTGAGTTTGTTCAAGTCTTAAGGAAAATCTCATTCCTACAATATAGAAAATAAAAGTTAAAAGTACGGGTAATGAATCAAGTATCCATAAAACAGGAATTTGCTTATGAAGAAAATATAATCCACGCAAATTAAAGGATAGATTCTCTTTTAATACGCTGATTGATAGTGCTATAAAAAGTACTGAAATACCAAATAGAAAGCCGGCAGCACTGCTGCGCAAAGCATTTTTCTTAACATATGTTTTATACATACTTGAGCTTATGTTTTGCAATGCACCTAAATTAATTGTTTTTTCTTAATTATTATAAAAAAAATCAGATAATGAATACAAGATAGTTTTATTCACAGGTAAGACTTGTGTGCAATTTGACAATTTATTTTTTAATGTGTTACAGTGTGATGTTTGGCCTGATTTAGCATATGCTGGGCAATTAAGTCAAGAGGTAATATTTTTTCAGCAGCATTTAATTTTATGGCCTCATTAGGCATACCAAAAACAACACATGATTTTTCATCTTGAGCAATGTTATAGGCTCCGGCATCTTTCATTTCCAGAAGCCCGCGTGCTCCGTCGTCACCCATGCCAGTCATAATAATGCCTATTGCATTTCTTCCTGCATATCGCGCTGTAGAACGAAAAAGAACATCTACAGAAGGACGGTGCCTGTTAACAAGTGGGCCATCTTTAATTTCAACATAATATTTTGCTCCACTTCGTTTTAAAAGCATATGATGATTGCCGGGAGCAATTAAGGCACGTCCCCTGATCACCGTATCACCATTTTCGGCTTCTTTTACTGTAATAGCACAAATTTCGTTTAATCGATTGGCAAATGATTTTGTAAAGTGCTCAGGCATATGCTGAACGATTACAATTCCTGGACTATCTAAAGGCAGAGCTTCTAAAAATACTCTCAATGCATCTGTTCCTCCAGTTGATGCACCAACTGCCACAACTAATTCGGTGGTTTTTATCATACTAGAATCAGAAGGCGTAACTTTTGGCAAAATAGCATCGGCCGAATATTTTGGTTGAACGGTTACTTCTGTAGGTGTAACTGTCCTTCTTCTGATTTTTGCCATTGCTGCTGCTTTTACAGCATCACATAATCGAATTCTGGATTCCTCAATAAACTTCTTGGTATCCATTTGAGGTTTGGTTATTATCTCAACAGCGCCGTATTCCAGGGCCTTCATCCCAGTTTCAGTGCCTTTGTCTGTTAAACTTGAAATAATAACTACTGGAATTGGATGTTGTGCCATAAGTTTTTTTAAGAACGTCAATCCATCCATACGAGGCATTTCAACGTCTAGCGTAATGACATCCGGAGCTTCCTGTTGCATTTTTTTTGCCGCAAAAAATGGATCCGTGGCAGTGCCCATTACTTCTATATCGGGATCAGAACTTAAGATACTTGATAAAGTTTGACGCACAATAGCCGAATCATCTACAATTAATACCTTAATCTTTTGTGCCATACTTTAATTTTTTAAAACTATGGTTGAGTTGGCTGCGTTTTCTGAACATATTTCTGTCTCACATCGCCTGTTGACGTATAAAACTCTATTTTTCTTCCCAATTTTCCTCCAACACTTGAACTTAAAATTGGAATTTTCATTTCTTCAAGCATTATTCGCGCAACTTCTATATTTCTTTGTCCTATATGAAACTGAACAATAGTTGTTTCAATAACCTCACCACCTCCAAAAATTTTTGCTTTCAGGTTATTTTTATTACACCCAAGTGAGATCATTTTATCAGAAAGTCTTTCTATAGCAATGTTTCCATATTTTGGTGATGCTAATCCCTGTCCATTCCAATAGGGTAGCATAAAATGGTTTATACCACCAATATTAAGGGTTGGATCAAATAAGCATACTGAAACACACGAACCTAAGATTGTATTGACCTGGTAAGGTGTTTTGCTGACATACAATTCAGCTGGATATAAGAAATGAACTGGTAAATTCTCCATTAACCCCTGTTAAAATATTTCTTCCTCCTCAAATAAAAATTCATTTCCATCTGTAGAATAACCTGATACATCAGCTTGAGATTCAGGAATTACAATTGTAAATGTTGATCCTTCTCCAATTTTACTTTGAATTTCAATTGTACCATTAAACAAGTCCAATATTGCTTTATTAATAGATAATCCCAAGCCATGTCCGCGATTCAGAGAGTTAATCCCGGTATCAAGCCTTTTAAATCGATCGAATATCTTTTTTTGGTTTTCTTCAGTAATTCCAGTGCCAAAATCTCGTACTGCGATGTTCAATAAGTTATTATTTTTCCAGGTTCTTATAATGATCTTTTGTCCTTCGAAACTAAATTTAATGGCATTATCCATTAGGTTTGACAGAACAAGTTTGATTTTTTCGGGATCTGTTTTAAAATAGAAGGTATCTCCTGATTCTAAGCTTTCAATTTCAAAGTCAAATTCAATAGTAACTTTCTTCTTTTTAGCTTCAAGTTTAAATGATTCTAATGAATTAGATATTAAAGTTTTAATATCAACATTTAAAATTTCAGGGTATATTTCACCCGCTTCAATTTTAGCTGCTACAAAAATATTT
>JAIFLU010000187.1 GCA_020048915.1 Bacteroidota bacterium
CAGCAACTTCGGGGGAGGTGATTTTTCCGTCACCATCCTTGTCGCCTGCTAATTCAGGAGAAGTTATATCGCCATCGCCATTGGTATCACCAGCAATTTCGGGAGACGTTATTTTTCCGTCACCATCCTTGTCACCTGCTAATTCAGGAGAAGTTATATCGCCATCGCCATTGGTATCACCAGCAACTTCGGGGGAGGTGATTTTTCCGTCACCATCCTTGTCACCTGCTAATTCAGGAGAGGTTATATCGCCATCACCATTGGTATCGCCAGCAACTTCGGGAGCTGTAATTTTACCATCGCCATCTGTGTCGCCAACTATTTCAGGAGGAGTAATTGTTCCATCACCGTCCTTATCACCTGCTAGTTCCGGAAGGGTTATCTTTCCATCGCCATTTTTATCTCCGGCTATTTCAGGACTGGTAATTTTACCATCGCCATCTGTGTCGCCAAGAATTTCGGGAGAAGTTATTTTACCATCGCCATCAGTATCACCTGCAACTTCAGGAAGGGTAATCTTTCCATCGCCATTCTTATCCCCGGCTATTTCGGGACTGGTAATTTTACCATCTCCGTTTGTGTCGCCAAGGACTTCGGGAGAAGTGATTTTACCATCGCCGTTGCTATCACCGGCAATTTCGGGAGAAGTTATCTTATCATCTCCATTGCTATCACCAGCAACCTCTGGAGCAGTAATCTTCCCATCACCATTCGAATCTCCCACAATTTCAGGTACGATAATCTTACCATCTCCATCTGTATCGCCAGCAATTTCTGGCGACACAATCTTATTGTCCCCATTGCTATCGCCAGCAACTTCGGGTGCTGTAATTTTACCATCGCCATCCGTGTCGCCAACTATTTCAGGAGGGGTAATTGTTCCATCTCCATTGGCATCACCAGCTATTTCAGGTAAGGTAATCTTACCATCACCATTGTTGTCTCCTGCAATTTCGGGTAAAATAATTTTGCCGTCGCCATTGCCATCTCCTGCTATTTCAGGAGAAAGTATGTCGCCATCACCATTCGTATCCCCAACAATTTCGGGAAGGGCAATTGTACCATCGCCATCTGTATCTCCAGCAATTTCGGGAGTTGTTATTGTACCATCGCCATTCTTGTCACCGGCAATTTCAGGAGTTGTTATTGTGCCATCTCCATCGTTGTCTCCTACTTTTTCACCAGGATCCAATGTGCCATCACCATCTTTATCACCTGCAAATTCGGGAGTTTTTATTTCACCATCGCCATCGCCATCCCCGGCTATTTCGGGAGAGACAATATCGCCATCGCCATTCAGGTCGCCGGCAATTTCGGGCAACGTGATTGTTCCATCACCGTTGGTATCTCCTACTATCTCAGGGAGGGCAATGTCGCCATCGCCGTTGATATCGCCGGCAACTTCGGGTAATGTAATCCCTCCATCGCAATCGTTATCACCTGCCATTTCAGGGAACGTAATTGTTCCGTCGCCATCCTTATCTCCTGCTATAGAAGTGATTCTCAACACACCATTTACATACGAAAGTTCGTAATTATCGGCTACAGCACCCGCAGGAACAATATCGTAAACACCAGCAATACTTGCACCATCTGCAAGAGTGGTTGCCTGAGGTTGCGTTGTAAATGCCACAGAGTTTTCGCCAGTTACAAACCCGGTATAATTAAAAGTAAATGCAGGATTTTCAGAACCAACTACCTTATATTTCGCATCGGCTGTAATTGTAAGCGCCTTTTTGGTTATTACCAGCGCGCCATCAACTAGGCTAAAGGAGTAATTTTCGTCAGAACCTCCGGTTAATGAAATCGGGTATACCGCCACAGGACTGGTTTCGATTGCAGAAACTGCAATAACTGGCACCTCAGCAAGAGCCCCCTCATCTTCTCCATTGGCAAAACCTGCATATGTGAATGTTAAAGAAGGATTGGCTTCCCCATATACTTTCGCTTTATCTTCGGCGGTAACTATTAATTGCTTTTTATTAACAGTTAAGAGACCATCAGTAACCAGTATAGTGTAATTATCATCGGTACCTCCAATAAGTGTAATTGGATACGTTCCTACCACACTAAGTACATCGGCAATAGTTGAAACCACAGGTTCGCCCGAAATAACTGAAGCGTTATCGCCATTTACCATACCGGTATAGCTGATTGTAAGAGCCGGATTAGCATCTCCATAAGCTTTTTCCTTATCATCGGCTTTGGCAGTTATTTCCTTTTTAGTGACCGATAGTTTTCCAACACTATATGCAAAACTATAGTTATCATCTAACCCATTTGCAGGGGTAATGACATAATCGCCAACTCCGCTGATTTCAGTCGCCGCGGTAGTGCCGACAGGTAAGGTGTTAATTGCAGTAACATCTTCGCCATCAATAAATCCGCTGTATTGAAATGTAAAAGCAGGATTGGCTTCTCCATATACCTTGGTTTTATCATCGGTGGTAACCTGGATCTCTTTCTTTTCGACAGTAAGAACACCTTCTGCATAAAAGAATGTATAGAATTCATCTACACCTCCGGAAGCAGTAATGGAATAAGGACCGGCACTGCTAGCTTGTGTTGCCAGGGTTGATGCAACGGGCAATTGAGTCAATACCGTTTCGTCTTCACCAGTTACAAACCCGGAGTAAGTAATTTCAAACGGGCTGTTTGGCTGACCATACGTCCTGCTCTGGTTTTTGACAGTAACGGTAAGAGTTCTCAAATTAACTGTCAGATTGCCATTTACAAGGGTAAAAGCATAATTATCATCTGACCCGCCGGACAATGTAATTGGATACCCTCCCAGCGGACTGTTCAACAAAGCAGTTGTGGCAATTGATGGCGCAGTATTTAATACCGTTTCGTCATCACTGTTTACAAAACCTGCATATGTAATAGTAAGAGGAGGATTGGGATCCCCATACGATTTCCCCTTATCATCTGCCGTTGCAGTAAGTTGCTTTTTACCAACAGTTAATGTGCCATTCACATAATTAAACGAATAATTTTCGTCGGCAGCACCAGCAGGTATAATGGCATAAGTATTTACCCCACTGGTAGCATCAGCAACAGAAGTTGCAAGTGGTAGTGTTGCCAAACCCGTCTCATCATCTGTCCCGAAAAATCCTGAAAATAATACGGTAAATGCAGGATTTGCTTCACCATAGATCTTGCTTTTATCCTCGGCAGTTATGGTAAGTACCTTTTTATTGACCGTGAGAGACCCGTCGGTATAGGCAAATGAATAATTATTATCCACTCCACCGGAAGCCGAAATAGTATATACTCCTACATTACTTGTTTGAACTGCTGCAGAGCTTGCTGTTGGAGGAGTAGCTAATACCGATTCGGTTTCAACTCCCACAAATCCCGAATAACTTAATGTAAATGCAGGATTAATATCCCCATACGTTTTCAATTTATCTACTGCAGTTACTGATAATTCAGCTTTTGTTACAACCAACGGCTGGGTAACATCGGATGCCGCATTATAGTTGATGCTTCCGGTTTGAGAAGCCGAAATTGTAGCTGAGCCAACCGCGACAATATGAATTTTACCGGCTACTATCGTTGCAACAGATGTGTTATCGCTGGCATAGGTTACAGTAAGACCGGAATTGGAAGTTGCTCCCGGTGCAAAATCTGCCGTTCCATAAACCTTCGATGGAATCGCGGCAAACGTAATAGTTTGATTTAATTTCCCCACTGTAAATACCTGATCGACAGAGGAAGCCGCATTATAGTTTCCATTACCGGCTTGTGAAGCTGTAATCGTAGCAGATCCGGCACCGACAATATGAATTTTCCCGGAAACAATTGTAGCTACACTTGTATTATTGCTGGCATACGAAACTACTAGCCCGGAGGAGGAGGAAGCCCCCGGATCAAAATCAGCGTCACTGGGCAGTTTGGCAGGCAGCGCCCCAAATGTTATGGTTTGAGCAGCTTTATTCACTGTTAATGTTTGAGTGACAATAGATGCGGCACTGTAATTTCCGTCTCCTGCTTGAGAAGCCGTAATTACAGAGGTTCCTGCACCAACAATATGGATTTTACCCGACACAATGGTTGCCACACTGGTATTACCACTGGCATAGGATACTGTAAGTCCGGAACCGGAAGTAGATCCCGGATCAAAATCAACATCTCCGTATGCTTTTGCAGGAATAGCACCAAAAGTGATAGTTTGTGCTGACTTGTTAACTGTCAATGTCTGCGTAACATTAGATGCAGCATTGTAACTTGCATCTCCAGCCTGAGAAGCAGTTATAACCGATGTTCCGGAGCTGATTATATGTATTTTCCCCGAAACAATAGTCGCCACAGCAGTATTTCCGCTAGAGTAGGATACTGCTAGCCCTGAACTGCTGGTTGCGGATGGATCAAAATCGGCATTCCCAAAAGTTTTTGCAGCAATTGCCCCAAATGTTATGGTTTGACTGGCTTTGCTAACTGTTAATGATTGGGTTACATTGGCGGCGGCATTGTAATTTGCATTTCCAGCTTGCGATGCGGTGATAGTAGAACTGCCAACCCCAACAATGTGAATTTGACCGGATACTATGGTTGCAACAGCAGTATTTGAACTGGCATACGAAACTGTTAATGCGGAGCTGGCTGTAGCTCCCGGAGCAAAATCAGCATTCCCAAAAGTTTTAGCAGGTAACGCACCAAACGTAATTGTTTGGGAGTTTTTGTTAACCGTTAATGTTTGCGTAACATCGGCTGCAGCATTGTAGGTGGCATTACCTGCCTGCGAAGCTGTAATGGTAGATGCTCCTGCCCCAACAATATGAATTTGCCCGGATACAATCGTAGCAACAGCAGTATTAGAACTGGCATACGATACGGTTAAACCTGAGCTTGCAGTTGCCCCTGGCGCAAAATCGGCTCCTCCTACAGTTTTTGCAGCAATTGCGCCAAACGTGATTGTTTGGCTTTGCTTATTCACCGTAAGCGATTGAGTAACATTAGTAGCAGCACTGTAACTTGCATTTCCAGCTTGCGAAGCTGTTATTGTTGAAGAGCCAGGCCCTACAATATGAATTTTATTACTTACAATAGTAGCTACGGCAGTATTAGAACTGGCATATGATACTGTTAAGCCTGAGCTTGCCGTTGCTCCCGGGGAATAATCGGCATCTCCCACATTCTTTGCCGATAAAGCGCCAAAGGTGATTGTTTGGCTCATCTTATTTACGGTAAGAACCTGGGCATACGTCGCAGGGGAATATGTTCCATTCCCTGCCTGAGTGGCTGTAATTGTTGTTGTTCCTGCTCCGGTAATAGTGCAGGTAGAACCACTAATAGTTGCTACCGAAGTATTCGAGCTTGAATAAGTAACTGTCAGACCTGAGCTTGCTGTAGCCGTTAATGCAAATGCAGCATCCCCAAAATTCTTTGCAGCGAGTGCATTAAATGTTATGGTTTGAGAAGCAAGGGCTACAATCTGAGAGCTGAAACTAAGCAACAGACCTCCTACCTCCGAAGCAATGGTGCCTGCAGTATACGAAATATTGACTGTTCCATTGAGAGCCCTTCCCATGGTGAGCACAATGGTATATTTATCGCCGCTTTTAAGAGCAGCAGACGATATTGGAACAGCTCCTCCCACATCGGTAACGCCAAACTGAGCCTGTTTCCCTGTAGGATCGGCCATTAGGCGGTCGAACTGTAATTCGATGGTGGTAGTGGCCTTTGATGACCTTAAAAAATTGGGGGCACCTAAAGGAGATACGTTTCCTGTTTCGGCAACTACAGGCGAATCGCCCGTATTATCGTGAATTTTAAAACTGAAAGTACCTTTCCCGTTTCCGCTTGTCCCGGATGCTGCATAGATAACACGCATGCTTGCATCGGTAAGGGTAGTTGGTACTGTTGTTATTTGCGCCCCTCGCACTCCATTGTTATATTGATATAGGGCTCCAGAGACAGGCAAAACGGTAATTATAGCTGTTTTAGCGCTGGCATCCCCTCCGGTGTAAGAAAGGGTAACGGTGACATCCTGCGTTAGTTCAACATAATATGTTTGCGGAACAGCAGCCAACGGAGGTGAGGCACTGGTGGTGAACTTACGGATTTCGGACCAGGTAGTACCTGAGGCATTTATAGCCCACACAGCCCAATATTTTGTTACCCCGGTTCCAAAATCCGGCGGAGTATAATTGGTTGCCGTACCTGCCGGATAAGAAGTTGGAGTACTTAAGTCAGAATTACTGGATATTTGCAAGGTATACGATGTTGAATTTGTGGCTGCCGTCCACTGAAAGTTGGTTGTTGCAGCTATCGTAGCATTATTTGCCGGCGATACCAGACCAGGGATACCAGGGTATGGAACTGATTCAACAAGTAACACCCCTTCATAGGTAGCGTTGGAATTAAGGGTATATGTCCCACCGCCAGCAGTAAAAAGAAGGGCCTTTTCGCTATTAACCGTACCTAATGTATTGCAGGCATATTGAACCCCAATTGAACCGGTACTATTTTCAAGACCTATAGTTGCACTGCTTCCATGCGGACGATCGGCTGTTTGGTCTACAATACTCCGGTACTGAATCTGAACATTATTAGAACCTTCGTATAATATTGCCTGAAACGACCCCAAAAGGGTTGGCATATTATAAATGGTCATATTTGTCCACTGAACAATGAGCTTCCGATTGGGAGCAGCACCTACCACCTGGTAATAAATGGCCCCTGTTTCGTCAATCATAATGTCGTCCCAAAATGCACCAATATAATTATTAGGTGCAGTAGCTGCTGGAATGCAAGTGTTACTATATTCCGAACTGCCTGACCCAAATGTTATTAAGGCATTGGAGCTGACATAAAACTGTGTATAATTGGTCCCAAAATAATTGAAGGTAAAACCAATATTAAATGGCCCATAAGATTCGTCATCAATTTTGTCTCCTGTAGTATTTTTAAATGCAGTATTTGCCACATACGATGTTTCCGGAGGTAAGGCAATAGCCCTGCCAACAAAAGAAAAAAGGAAAAGTAATAAGAGTATTTTTGTTTTCATAAAATCCTGATTTGAATGAATAATGTAATTTCGATTGATGGATTAAGGATTTACAACCACGTTGCAGTTTGTGTACACCCGAAATGCTGATATTAGTTGATCTCCATCTGCATCTCCTTCCAAAACATCGCTATGAATTATAATAATGGAAGATGGAGAAAGCCTTTCTTTCCATTTTTCGAGTGACTGTCCAATATTTTCCATATCCCTAACAATAAGAGCCTTGGCATTAAATACCAACGCATTGGGCTTAGATTTTGCATAAATATGCACTTCATTGTAACTAGCATTGGCCAATGCCGCATAAATATGCTCCAGCGGATTTCCCACCAAAGGCAATATCAATAAATCATCTTGAGCTTGTTTGTCATTTGCCAACATCTGATAATCAGGATAAAGCTGATCAAATACCAACAGGCGCTTTACTGGTTCCTGTGCTCGAATACCTATCGTTAAAACTAAAAGGCATACAAACTGAATTGTTTTTAAAAAAGTGAATTTTCTTTCCATAAACATTACCCTCCTGAATCGTTAACTTATTGTTATTTATTATTTAATTATTTTCAATTTTTAAATACAACCTTTTCGACCTGCTTTAAAGAAAAAGCTTCGAAAATCGATTTAATTAAAGTTAAGAAGGTTTGTACTGTTTTTTAACTGGGGCTTTCCCCTGTTTTTAACCTGTGGAATCCGCGAGTAAAACAGGTGATGAATATCACCGTTACAGTGTTAAATTATTCATTAAAAATTGCTTACCTTAGAATAGCTAATACGTGAGATATGGAAAAGATTAACCTTTCATTGGTAGACGATCATCCAATGATTCTTTTGGGAATTCAAATTTCGTTAGAAAAGAAAAATGCAAAACATATTATAATCAATGAAGTTTATCCTACCGGAAAGGAAATATTGGATAACATTGAAAATACACTAACTGAGGTGGTATTAGTAGATTTATTGTTGCCTGACATGAATGGCTCGGAAGTTATCAGGGAATTATTAATCCTGAAACCTGCTCTTAAAATTGGAATTTACTCCAGCTACGAAGAACCTCAGGAAATAATTGCCGCTTTTGAAAATGGAGCTTTAGGGTATTTATCCAAAGCAGCTGGAGCAAAAGAATTAGTTGAATTTATTGAGGCAATTGCACAAGGTGAAAGGAATGTAAGGGGCAAAATTGCCGAGATTTTAATTGGCCAGTCGAAACCTGCTTTAAGCAAACAAAAAGAAGTGCAGCTAACCCAGCGTGAGCAGGAAATTATTGAATTGATAATTGACGGGAACAAAAACAGGGAGATCGCTGAAAAACTATGCATCTCAGAGCGCACCGTAGAGTTTCATCGTCAAAACATTTACTTAAAATTTAAGGTTACCAATGTATCAGGATTGATAAAAACATTCAACAACCAAAATAAATTAACCCTGCCATTAACTAATTGGTAAGGAAACCTGAACCGTTGTTCCAATCCCTTCTTCACTGTAAATGGCTAAATTTCCCCGATTTTTTGCAACAAAAATTTTGCAAATTGCCAATCCCAAACCAGTCCCCATTTCCCGCTCAGTTCCAACTCCGGGTCGGTATCTGCCGGTTTCGAAAATGACATCCAGCTTACTTTTAGGAATTCCAAGTCCATTGTCTTTTACCGTAAAACCTATCTGATTTTTTAAAGAAATTGTATTCACGAAAATTTCCCCTCCGGGGTGAGAGAATTTAATCGCATTCATAATCAAATTCCGTATTATAACCTCCACCATTCGCTCATCGGCAAAAGCCAAACTACCCGTCGGAATTGAAAAATTTATGGTGATATTTTTACTTTGAGCCATCGATTGAAGTATAGCAATATTAGAATCAAAGATCTTATTGAGATCGATAATGGATGGATTGAATGATAATTCCCCAGCCTGACTTCGCGTCCAATCTAACGTATTATCCATTAAATTATAAACCGATCGGGCAAGCTTTTTCAAACCAACAATTATTTTGTCTTGTTTCTCTTTTTCAAGATTGGGCGTATTCAAATAATCAATATACTGTTCAATATTTGCTACCGGCCCCTTTAAATCGTGCGCCAAAATGGAGTATATCAGATTTTTTGAAGCTGTTGATTTTTCGAGTTCATCCGCATATCGGTAGTTTACCATAAGCACACTCCCAAAGGCAATGCCCACCTGAGCGAACAATAAACTGCCATACATAATATTGTTGGCTATAGATGATTCAAAAAGATCGTTTTGTTTAAAAATAGCTATAAAAAATCCTCGCAATAATAATCCTACAATAAGAAAAAGTAGTAAATATCCATTCAGCCTTACTGCTTGCTTTAAGCCCGGAGAAACTGAACCAAATAATTCCTTTAATCCCATTAAGCTTATTGCTGCCATGATAACCGAGAAAAGTACCCTGCGAATAGTTTCATCGGGCACTACATAAATAAAAACAAACGTCAGCAACGCCAATAGTCCTGTTAAAAAAAGAAGAAGGTTCCACCGAATACCCTTTTCCATAAATGCCCAAACTCCAGCCACATAGAGAGATAAACCAAGAGCAGATGCAATGTTTGCTATAATAATCAGAAAATCATATGGAACAAATGAATATAATAGGAAAAATACCTGGCTAAAAGCGTTCAACAGGTTATTATAAACCCAATAGCCCGGCCCCTTAATGTTGACACTCCTCTTATATACAATATACATAAGGAGCGATAAAAAGAGGGAAAGCCCAAATGAAATCAGTGAGGCGGTTTTAATATCTAAAGGCATACTATTGATAAGTTAATCAACCTTACATATTTTTATACTTGTTTAATTCTGCCAAATGCTTGCGCGACATTTCCTGCTCTTTCTCCAACGCCCTCTTCCTGAATTTATCGTACTCAATTTTAGTTTCCTCAAGTAAATTCTTGCTTTCTACGGTAATTGCATTGCTCCTTTTAAACAGCATAAAAATAAAGACCAGTGCTAGCAATAGGGTGCAAATTATAATCAGCATTAACGAGGTATAGCTAGTCTTACTCAAAAGGATTCCAAGAAACCGCATACTGTTCTTTTCTTTCGAAAGCTCATCCAGCCTGGCTATGGTATTATTTAGTTCTGTGGTTAAAGAGTCTAAACTGGTTTTACTGGCAGCAAGCTTCTTTTGACCTTCATTTATGTTCGATTTTAAGGAATTGAGCGAATCTAAAACATGCTTTTTCAGTGCATATAGCCATCCTTCCTTAACAACCCTGGTATCCTGGTAAGGAGAAGATTTTTCAATCACAAACTTAAACTGGTTGTCAATAGTTCCCTTATCGAGCGAAAGTTTCGTTTCTGTTTCCTGAGCCAATACATTGCCTAAAAAAAAAGATACAATAAGCAATAACCCAACTGACCATATTCTATTTTGCATTACCATAGGTGAAATATTTATGAAATAATTAATTCTAAAGGTACATATATAACCCCTTTAACGTAGGCGTCCCTAAAAAATTACATTCAGAGATCGTATTCATTTATCTTACCATTTTTCAAAAAGTAACCCGGGCAATATGTTTCCATTAATTAATCAATATACGAATTATTATTTTTTCTACCATACATTATCCATTTTCGCGTTGTTAATAGTTATTAAACCAATAAAAGAAATGATTTTTCTATTTTTGTTGGAGGCAATATTGCCAAAAAGGCTGATAAAATATATGGTTTCATTAAAATTGTTGTCCGGTAAAAAGTTATTATTTTTTTACAAAAACATGTAATACAAATGATTACAAACAGATCGCCCCGCTTGGGCTTATTTTTGACGCGTATATTTTTTACTACATACAGGACGTCGCTACACGACTAAAAAAAGCAGCGTTGCTGCGAACTGTTTGTAGACAAACGAATACAACAAATGGCTCTTAGCTGCATAGCGGCGACCTGTTTTTTACCGGACAATAGTGTTTCATTAACTAAAATCTAATTAATTATTCTATATATGAAATATTTTTTCACAATAATTACACATTCGTGCTTACTCTTATTATTCCCTTCCTTAATTAATGGCCAACAGGAAGAAGGATTAGCAGGCAATTTTAAATACTCCCCAAAATGGTGGCAATCGACAGTTAATTTACCAAATAGTGCACGAAAAACAGTTGTTGGTAAGGAAGGACAATTACTTTATGAATTTCCTATATCGAATGCAGATACAAAACCGGAATCCAATTACGGCTATTCCTTACAAATAGCCTTTAATCCAGGCGAAAATGTTACCTGGAAAAACCAACAATTATTTAATCCTGAAGTGCCTCTTGTAATTACAAAAAAAGAATTTGGAAACCTTCTGATAGAGGAGGAAGTTTTTACCGTGGCTCCCTTATTTTTTGGAGAAAACGACACTTCCATTGCCGATTATTTGGGTAAATCTATCCAGGGGAATATCAACGGACTTCCGGGTAACGAAATAATAATTGTTACACTTGAAAACAAAAGCAATTCCCCTATTCTATATTCACCTTTGCTGCGTATTAGTTCTGCCTATCCTATAATAACGGATACCTGTAAAAGGATGGTTTCTGTTTCAAATTTCATTCGGATAACTACTCCTTACCCAATTTCCGAAACAATAAAAGAGAATAATCAAAAGCAGCAAATCACAACGCTTGTTGTTAAACCTATAAATATTGAACCTGGCCAACGCGTAAAACTAGCCTTTGGCATAGCCCAGGGACATACTGCCCTCGATTGCCCCTCGAATATCGAACAAGCTTTATTGCTTCATAAGCAATCAATTCAATACTGGGAAAACCTTACTTTACCCTATAATAAAATAGTAATTCCCGACTCTGGTATTCAACAGCTATTAAATGCCTCTATCCGAAACATATATCAAAGTTGCGAATTAGAAAAAGGTGTTTCTGTTTTTAAAACCGGCCCAACCTCTAACCGGCAGTCATATCTTGCCGATGTTCCTTTTATCCTGAATGCGCTTACATTTTTAAATCAAACTGCTACGGTTAAGCCGGCTCTGGAATCAATGTTAAAGCTCCAGAATGCCGATGGCTCGTTTATGCAACACGAAAAAGACTGGAAAGAAACGGGTTTTGTATTGTGGTCTATGGCTAACTATGCCAGGTTGACAGGAGATAAGCAATGGCTTGAAACTTATTGGGGCAGCTTCGAAAAAGGGTTTAACTTCTTATCCGATCTGCATAAAACCACTTTAAAAGATACGAAATCCCCCAGCTTTGGATTGCTTCCACCGGGAGGAAAAATCAATACGGTTGGCGCTGATTACAGCTATACTTATTGGGCACTGACCGGAATGAATTCGGCAATAAGCGCTGCCCGATGGATTGGTCGTAACGGCCAGGCAATGAAATGGCAGAACCTTTACGATGAATTTTTTAAAAGCTTTCAGGAATCGGCCAATAAGAATATGAAAAAAGACGCATCGGGAAATTCCTATCTTCCGGTTCGTTTGGGAGCCGATAAAAAACCAATACCCCCAAAAGCGCAGTGGGCTTTTTTGAATGCCGTATACCCCGGTAAATTATTTGACTTAAACGACCCGATATTAACCGGGAATCTGAAAATGCTTGCCAAAAATGAGAAAGAAGGCCTTTTGTTCAATACCGGATGGGTAAATAATGGAATTGTCAATACAACAGCTTCCGATTACGCGCATGCTTTGCTCTGGACTGGCAAAGGACAGGAAGCCGCAAAAAAACTTTATAGCCTTGCCAACCATGCTTCGCCTGTTTTCGCCTGGCGCGAGATTCAATTAAGTGCTGATTCGAACGAACCCATAATCAGCGGCGATATGCCAAATAACCGCATCAGCGCTGAATTTATACGACTTGCCCGAAACCTGATTGTGCTGGAACGTAGCAATGATCTTCATCTGCTCGAAGGAGTTCCTGCTGAATGGACAAAGCCAGGAAAAGAAATCCAATTAAATGGTGTGTTAACTGATTTCGGGCTGCTCGACTTTAAACTTAAAATAGCCAATGATGGCAATACCGCTACAATCGATTTGAATTTGGATTCGTCCAACCGTCGGCCTCCGTTACGAACAATCCTTCACCTCGAAGGGATTACCGGAAACCCCGCCACTATGGAACTGGAATTAAAACCAAATCTTCATAAAATACTTAACCTAAACTAATCGCAATGAATACTAAGACAAAAGTCAAAATCGCCAACCTTACCATTTGGATAATGGTAATTACCGTTGCATTAATCATTCTTTGGTTTATTGGTTTTGCAGTTTCCAACACCTTCGACCTTACTGTCTTTACAAATCGTACCGAAAACTTCTTAATGTCGATGCTGGCAATTGCCGGGGTTTTGATTGTTTGTTCCAGCTTTTTAAACATAAGCATCAATATTAGTATTGTAGCCGATTCGAAAGTCCCATTGCTCGATTTGGATGAAAAGAAAAGCTTTGCAGGAAAACTCGCCGCAATTTCAGTAGGCACAATTGCGTTGGTTGTCATTTTTCTGTTCCTGGGTGATAAATATACCCGCGAAAGAGTTAAATCAGCGCTTATATCCGAAAGCGAAGAACTGGTTAAGCAGCATCAGTCGTCCTTGCATTCACTGGCCATGGCCTTAAACGACACTTCCTTAACCGACACCATTCCTGTTATAGTAAATAAACTCGAAAATATTAAAGAGTCTGTGGGAACTATTCACCTCATTGTTGCTGAAAAAGACAGTAACGACCTTTTTTATTATTCTTTCGACGGTTATTTGCCCGATGAAGGAACGGTTGAAAGCTCCTCCTATAAATGTAATAATGAAGAATCTGTATTTTTTGAGCAGGTATTCGCCGGTCAAAAAAAAGACCCTTTCTTTATTAAGGTGAAAAAAAATTATACCTATTTCATTCCCATTGTAAATGGTAATAAAACATTTATCCTGAGTTTTTCCAAATACCAATCGAATGGTTATGCCGGATCGTAAATAATGATTATTAACAGCTTTTTTTAAGGGGTATTTTTTCAGAACGAAAATATTGAGTACTTTAGCGCAAAATATTTAAAGAAGGAAGCTGCTTTTTGAATTTAATACCCGAAAATAGATATGACTCGCCAGGAATTTGATACCCCTTTAATTAAGTCTGACACCGTTGGAACTTGGACTTTTTTCATTATTCCTTTTAATGTGGAGGAAGCATTTGGACAAAAAAACCATGTAAAAGTAAAAGGGTCGATTAATGGTGTGGAATACAGGTCTTCACTGGCGCCAAGAGGTGACGGGACACATTATATGGTAGTGAGCAAAACCATTCTGGAATTAGCCGGTCTTAGCCGGGGCGAAACGATTCATGTGATGATGGAACCTGATATGGAAGAACGGATAGTGGAAGTACCCGAACTTTTTAAGAAGATATTTGAAGAAAATGAAGAAGCTGGGTTAGTTTTCGAAAAGCTCTCATATACCCGCCGTAAGGATTTTGTAGATTTTATTATGGATGCAAAAAAGGAAAGCACCCGCGAAAAACGAATCATTCAAATGCTTGCTGAAATTGAAAAGCTCAGACGAAAAAAAAGGTATGTTTAATTCTGCTTTTTAAAATATAACGCAAATTCGGCACCTGTTAGTTTATCAGTTTTTCATACACCACCACATCTAACAGCCGGTTGTATTTAAGCCCCACTTCTTTAAAGTGGGCACATTCCCAGTATCCAAATTTTTTAAATAGCTCTATACTGGTTTCATTTTCCGAACAGATTACCCCAAGCAATGCATGGAATTTCTTTTGCTTTGCAATTTCTTCAATATATAGCATCGCTTTTCGGCCAATACCTTTTCCAATCCATTCGGGGTGAAGATAAATAGTCACTTCGGCAGTATAATCGTAAGCCTGGCGAGGTTTGTAGTACCCCAGGATTAAATATCCGGCTACCTGATCCTCATTCCCCAAAATTGTATAAGAGCAAAATCGTGGATTCTTAAAAAAGAGTATGGAACGCATTTCTTCATCATCCAGCGCCTCTGCATGAAAGGTTACTGTAGTGTTTAAAACATAATAATTATAGATGTCGCGAATAGCCGAAACATGATGTTCCTCAGTTGCTGCAAATTTCACTGCTGCTTCCATGTCCTAAAAGTTCTATGATAAATACGTGCACAAGTTAACAGTTAGATTTTTATAAAAAGCTCATCGTACAAAAAAGTTTCTAAACTTATTTTGCATTGAATAGACAAGAAACTTATTGCATGCAATCTTGCGAGTCATGTACAACCAGAATTCCGGCTTTTCCAAAGACCTTTCATAGATTCTATTTTTAATACACGCTATTCTAATATGGAATATCGTAATTTCGCAGATCACTGTTAAAACTGCATTCTATGGTATCATTCGAATCCATTTGCAAATCTGCCATCCCTATAATAAAGGAAGTTGGGAGCTACATCCGAACCGAAAGGACCTTGTTTGACGTTACCACCGTTCAAAATAAGAGTGCCCGCGACCTGGTTTCTTATGTAGACCAAACGTCTGAGAAAATGTTGGTTGAAAAGTTGTCCAAACTTTTACCCGAAGCTGGTTTTATTACCGAAGAAAAAACTACCGAAAAAACGGGAAAACTCAATTGGATAATCGATCCTCTGGATGGGACTACCAACTTTATTAAAGGTTATCCAGTATATTCATCTACCATTGCTTTAGCCGAGGGTAATAAGGTTTTGCTGGGAATCACATACGATATTCCCGAAGATAAATGCTATTATGCCTGGGACGGCGGAGGGGCATTTTGCAATAACGAGCCTATACATGCAAAAAAAACAGCCGAATTAAGCAATGCATTAATTATTGCCGGCTACCCCTATAATATGGATAACCTTACGGAACAATATTTTGGCCTGATCCGTTACTTATATGAAAATTCCCTGGGAGTCCGCACTACCGGTTCTGCCGCGATGGATATGGCTTATGTAGCCTCGGGACAAGCTGACGCTTATGTGCAATTTAATATCTATCCCTGGGATATTGCTGCTGGATATTTATTGGTTAAAGAAGCCGGTGGCTTCGCTACTAACTTTAGCGGAGCAGATGATTTTAATTGCCGGGAGATTATTGCATGCGGCCCTTTTCACAAAGAACTGCTAGAGATTACAAGAAAATTTTTATGCTGATAATCCAATGTCGCTTATACAGTAGAAATTTCAATACTTAACTTGCGCTTCTGCTTAATTGCAAAACTGGAATCCAGAGCGTTAGCATGGATTCCAGTTTTATTAAACCAATCGGTGTATTTAACTTTTCTTCTTTTTAGTTTTAAAGAAATCGACCATTTCAGTAAGCTGCTGCGCTTGCCCTGAGAGTTCTTCCGAACTGGTAGCAATATCTTCCGCCAAGGAGGCATTTTGCTGTGTAACCTGATTAAGTTGTTGAATGGTATTGTTTATAAGCTCGGCGCCACTACTTTGCTCCATGCTCGATGCAGTAATCTCCTGCACCAATTTTGCAGTTCTTTCAATCTCGGGAACCAAATGTTCTAACTGAGATCCTGCTTCCTGAGAGGTTTTTACAACTGACCGCGACAATTGATCAATTTCGTCGGCCGCTACTTTACTGCGTTCGGCCAGTTTGCGAACTTCGGCGGCAACTACCGCAAAACCCTTCCCGTGTTCTCCTGCCCGAGCCGCTTCTACAGCAGCATTCAATGCAAGTATATTGGTTTGAAAAGCGATGTCGTTAATGATGGAAATTTTGGCAGCAATATCATTCATCGAACCAACTGCCGAAACTGTGGCAGTACTTCCAGCCCTTATTCCGACTGCAGCGCTCTGGGCAATTTTTTCGGTTTGCCCTGCATTATCGGCATTTTGCTGAATATTAGATGCCATTTCTTCCATTGCCGATGAAAGCTCTTCAACAGAACTGGCCTGTTCGGTTGCTCCTTGCGACATGTGCTGCGACCTGCTGCTCAAATTTTCGGAGGCTGAATATATACTGCGTGAGGCAGTTATTATATTCCCAACTATTTGCTGAAGGTTATCCCTCATTTTTTCTACCGATTTCAATACATGGGTGGTCTCATTGTTGCCATCAATATGGATCGCAACATCGAGGTTGCCATCTGCAATTTCTTCGGTGCTTCTGATTACATCTTTTAATGGCCCTGTTAAACTTACGGTCAGTAAATAGGCACTTATTAAAACTACCGATAAAATTAAAATAAAAATAATACTGGTGGATGTGTAAATATTTTTACCCATAACCACCGACTTTTTATAATCGTTTTCAGTAGTGGCAAGAAACAAGTCGGTATATTGGTTCATGGCATCCCTCATGAGATCAAAAACAGGGATATATTCAGAATTATAAATTGCCTCTGCCTGGTCAATTTGCTGCTGATTTAACAATTCAACCAAATTGCCTGTAATTGTTTTCAACTTATCATAATTCGATCGGAATATCGTATTAATCCCATCCTGCTTTTCTGCCACGGCCATGTTAAATAATTCATAGAATTTAGAGTATCGTGTGTCTATCTGGCCCAAATTTTCAGTAACATCTTTCGTAAGTTTTGCGACCGCATCAATATTGACACGATTGGTCGCACTAAAAGCTTCGCTTATTGCTAATCGTGACTGATATGCATCTCTATCGGCTTCGATAAGCCGATTCATCCCAACAAAATGATAATTATAAAGGCCATCACTAATTTTCCGAAGGGTTTTCAAATCCTTAAATGTAAATAACATATTTACCAGGTTTAGCAAAATAATTATTGCAAAAACAAGAATAAACCTGTTCCGAACCGACACATTTTTAAAAATTGTTCCCATATAAATAGATTTAAAAAAAATCCTGTACATACTTAAATTTAAGGAGAAATTTCGGTATTAAAATTTCATTTCAGAAATTTAAATTCCTATTAAAAAAGCATCTTTAGTATTCGAGTGAGAATCGCATAAGCGAGACAAAACAATTTTTAAATAACCCTGCCCCTGGGTTTAGAATATATTGTAAACTGGGCTGAATAGAGTATTTCCTGCCAAAATCAAATTTATAGGTTGCTTCTAATGCTGTTTCCGAACGTTTTGGAATTTGATAGGTTTGACAAAAGGCTTTTCCCATTGAGGTGTGAGCAATGGCAACCCCCAATTCGTCGTAATACCGGTTCGAAATAATTCCGTGGTAGCGTAAACCTGTTCCAACATAATATGCTACCTGGTTAAACCGCTGGGGAGTAATGCCCCCCTGAAAATAAAGGCATAGTCCTCTCCCTGCATGAAGGCTCCTGTTAAAAAGGGCCTGATCTACAATTGCATAAATTCCAAAATTACCTTTATGAAAAGTAGATGTGTCGGTATAGTTTAGAAATGTACCAGTATGATAATAGCTGCCCAATTTGTATGTTCCTGAAATTTGTCCGTCCAGATACCGGTTATATTCCACCTCAGCAATTGAAAAAGCGCCTTCTTTCGAATTTATATTCCATTGAAGATTAAACCTGTTCGTTTCAAAATTCCCCGGGTCTCCATCGTAAACAGCAAATTTATAAACAAGAGTATTCCCCGATTGATATTTTAAAAGTAAACATGGAGCAGCAACCGGATAAATCGAAACAGGCATGTTAAGCGAAATACTGGGAACAATACCGAATGAGCTATTGATGAATGTACCGCCATATTTTGTTCCAACAAACTCTGTATTCAGGTCGTGCTGACCAATTAAAAATGAAAAATTACCAATTCCCTGCATGTAATAAAATTCATATAATCCCGTGTAATCGCCAGCATCGATATTAGACAGCACCTGTAAATCTCCGGAATAATTTTCGCTCATACCGTTCCCATGGGCATTGAGCCCATGCACAAAGAAAATGCCTCCTTTCCACCATCCTGCGGCTTCAGAATCAAATTCGATGGAAAAATCTTCCATACCCAAATACGTATATCCTTGTTTAATACCTCCGGTAAAATTGTAAATAAAATCGCCGGTAACCTTGGTTGAAAAAGAAAAGGCATCACTCACCCTGCTTTGCCCAAAAATATCGGCTGCAATGCATAAGGAAAATAAAAAAACTGTATAACTCTTCATATCATTTCAAGTTGATCACAATATTAAGTTACGATTTTTTTTGTCCAATAAAAAGCTTTTAGGCCTGACAACAAGTTTTTGGAAAATAAATTCGTTCACCAATACTTTAACATTTCAAACTTAAACTTATTGGAAAGTTAGGAGATGCCTATAAATACTCCTCATTTGCTATAAAGCGTCGTGAATTTTCACCATTAACTTATTTGTCTGTTTCCAGCTTAAAGTCCTTTTAAAATATTGTGTATCCATTCATTATTGAAGCTTCTTTAAAAATAGTATTAGTTCTTTAACAGATTAGATTTTCTCTTTTAAAATCCCGAATGGGATTTAATTTGAATAGCCCCGCATGAAATGCGGGTATAACAAAACACGAACTTTCCCACAACCACAAAGGGATTGAATTTCAAAGAATATATTTTTCATCAAATTCTATTCCGTGTTCTGTAAGTAAATCAGTTAGCTCTTCCTTAATTGTTTTTATATGATGATGTGCTCCTGATTTTTTAAAATTTGCACTAAGTGTTGTTTCCCTATTCCAGGTACTAAATACAACTTTGATATGCGATTTGAGTATAGGTGCTCATCTTAATTTATATTTAACCCCTTCGGGTTTTGTTTATACATACTACTATATTACACCGGTTTTACCGGTGGCTATTCATATTTAATCCCTTCAGGATTAATAATAGTATGGAATACAAAAAAATTATCAATTTATTCAACCGCATCTCCAATGCATTCAGAGGGTCATGCAAATATTGATAAATGTAATTTTACCTGGCATCACCAAATGGGCTAATTTGTCAAAGTTCCTATGTTTGTAAAATGACAAATGCGATAGTAATAGCATAAGCTAAAGAGTATTATTTTAGAGGTTCACAAACTTTAACAA
>JAIFLU010000114.1 GCA_020048915.1 Bacteroidota bacterium
GACCGTGTAGGCATCACCCTATAAACCATAAAAAACTAAACTTATGAATTGGAAAAGTAACAGTTTCTCTTTAATTCTTGTGGCTTGTGGCTTGTCAAACACCAGCATTGCTCAGAAAACGGTACATCCTAATGTGATCTTGATAATAACTGACGATCAGGGCTATGGAGACCTTGGTTACACGGGCAATACACAGATCAAAAGTCCTATTATCGACAATTTTGCAAAAAAAAGCATCAGATTCACCAACTTTTATGTTTCACCGGTATGTGCGCCTACACGGTCAAGCTTAATGACTGGTCGTTATTCATTGCGAACAGGGATCAGGGATACCTATAATGGAGGTTGTACAATGGCTGCAAGTGAAATAACAATTGCAGAAATGCTCAAACAGGCAGATTATAAAACCGGTTTATTTGGGAAATGGCATTTGGGCGACAATTATCCAAGTCGGCCAATGGATCAGGGTTTTGATGAAACGTTAATGCACCTTTCGGGGGGTATGGGACAAGTAGGCGATATAACAACGTATTATACGAAAGATAGTAGTTATTTTGATCCGGTTCTCTGGCACAACGGAAAAAAAGAAGCCTATAATGGCTATTGCACTGACATTTTCACAGCCAATGCAATCAAATTTATTGAGAAAAATAAGAACAACCCATTTTTCTGTTACCTCTCGTTTAATGCCCCTCATAATCCCTTGCAGGTACCAAATCGTTATTATCAGATGTACAAAGACATTGATCCGTCTGTAGATTTTGAAAGAAACAATCCATTACATTTGAAAATGAGCGAGCAAGACAAGGAAGATGCCCGAAAGTTATATGGCATGGTAACCAATATTGATGAGAACGTTGGCAAGGTTCTTCAAAAGTTAACTGAATTGGGAATTGAAGAAAATACAATCGTCATATTTATGACCGACAATGGCCCCCAGCAATTACGCTATACTTCAGGTATGAGAGGGAAAAAAGGCACGGTGTACCAGGGAGGAACAAGAGTACCCTTTTTTTTAAAATATCCAGCTCTGACTATGGAAAATTTGGATATTGAAACTATGGCAGCTCATCTTGATATTCTGCCTACTCTTTCGGAGTTTTGTCATGTAAACTTGCCCGAAGACCGTAAAATCGATGGCAAAAGCCTTGTGCCGCTTATAAAAGGTGAAAAAGTTGATTGGTCAAACAGGTCATTTTTTAACTACTGGACGAGGAAATATCCTGAACTTTACAACAGTATGGCTATTCAGAAAGCAGGGTACAAATTGGTTGGGCAAACGGATTACAATGCATCTATCGATGATTTCGAATTGTATTATTTAAAAGCAGATCCGTATGAACAACACAATATTATTTCCCAAAATAAGGATATCGCAAAAAACTTGAAAATCGAATTAGATAGCATTTACAAGCAATTAATTCTGTCTGAAAACATGATCAGTCAACCTCGAATTTTAATTGGATCGAAAAAAGAAAACCCACTTATTTTAAACAGGAATGATGCTGAAGGAACACGCGGGTTATGGGATCAGGAAGAAATATTCGGAAAATGGAATGTCCATATCATAAAAGGACACTATAATTTCAGATTTAAATTTATAAAACCGATCAATGCAAAGGGACAGATGTATTTGGAAACAAGTATGATCATAAATCAGATGAAGAATGATTTAAATACTGATATTATTGAAATGAAAAACGTTAGCCTTCCCGAAATGGATTGTGAATTAATTCCATACTATTTAATTGGTGGCAAAAGCATCCTGCCATTTTGGGTGGAAATTGAAAAGATTGACTAAGAATACTTAAAAAAACAACTTAACTGAAATTGAATGAAAAATTTAATTACTACATTTTTTTTTATTGCAGCATTTTTTACAGGCTACGCACAGGAAGAAAAGACAAAGTCTGAGAGTATGGATAAAATGTGGGGAGAATCGGCGGTCTCCATCGATGCTTTAAGAGCCGGTCGCGGAAAACTGTTTGATGAAGGGAATTTCGGGATGTTCATCCATTGGGGCTTGTTTTCGCATTTGGGAGGAAAATGGCAGGGAAAAACCTATTATGGGATCGGGGAATGGATTATGAACCGTAACATGGCGAATATACCGGTCGCCGATTACAAAAAAATAGCTAAAGAATATAATCCGGCAAAGTTCGATGCCAGGGCAATTGCAAAACTGGCCAAAGATGCCGGAATGAAATACATCATTATCACCAGCAAGCACCACGAAGGATTTGCTATGTTTCATTCCAAAGCCGACTCGTTCAATATTGTGGATGCAACGCCATTCGCCCGCGATCCGATGAAAGAATTGTCGGCAGCTTGTCATGAATTAGGCCTTGGTTTTGGATTTTATTATTCGCACAATCAGGATTGGACAACTCCCGGAGCTACTGGTGGTCCAACCAAATATACTAATGGAAAGCCTGTCACTTTCGAAGATTATTTCTACAAAAAGTGCAAGCCCCAGGTAAAAGAAATTTGTACCAACTATGGAAATATCGATTTTGTGTGGTTCGATACACCTGGAGATATGAAAAAAGAGTTGGTCGTTGAATTGGCAAAAATGGTTCGCGAACTACAGCCCGATGTAATGCTTTGCAGCCGAATTGGGCATGGTATGGGCGATTATGCCAGTAAAGGTGATATGGAGGTTCCTCCCAGAAATATTAAAGGCTTATGGGAAACATGCGATACGAATAATGATTCGTGGTCGTATGCATGGTACGACAACAATTTCAAGAGTCCGAAGGATATCCTGAATCGCCTGATTTCAACTGTCGCACGAGGAGGCACCTACCTTTTCAACGTGGGGCCTAACGGACAGGGACAAGTACCTGAAATTGGGGCACAGTTTCTACTCGAAACGGGGAAGTGGATCAATAAATACCCACAGGTTGTTTATGATGCCGGGGCTTCGCCGTGGGGACACGCTATGCAGTGGGGTGATATTACCACCAAAGGGAATTCAATGTTTCTTTCTGTATTTGAGTGGCCCCAGGATGGGAAATTGTACCTGCCTGGCCTGAAGAAGGAGATTCTATCAGCCCGTTTGTTAAAGGGTATAAAGTCTGAGAAAATCTCATTTGAGCAAAAACAAGGCTGGACAATTTTTAATGTTCCTTTTCAGCAAGGTGATATACCTGCTTCGGTTATTGAGCTGACCTTTAAAAGCAATCCTGAACCTGCAGATGTTGATCAGATGTTAGGTTTATCTCCCAATACAGGCACTCGTTTACTCACCGTTTTTGCCGATGTGAATGGCGCTGAAAGTAAATCAATAAGTTGGATGGAAAAGTTTGGCGAATGGAAACATGTCACTCAAATCAGCAAATGGGCCGAAGGAAGTATAGCGAGCTGGGAGATTAATGTTATGCAGCCTGGCTTTTACTACCTCGATCTTTATTACAAGGGAAAAGGCAAACTGGTTTGGAATATTTCGACCGACGAAGGAAGTCTTGTGCAAAATCAACTGGCCGCAACCGAGAAATACCAGAAATATCCGATAGGAATTCTGGAATTTAAAAAAGCCGGAAAACATACGATCAAAGTTTCTCTGGTGGAAGGTGATCCGGAAACCTCCAGTCTCGAATCTGTACTTATTTCTCCGATTAATTAAAACTAAACTTTTTCTATAGCCAACTCAATGACTCAATCCTTTCGCCACATCCTTTTCGCCAGTTTGTTGTTTTTGCCCATTTCAGCCCTGACCCAAACATCTTTAAAACAAACGGATCAGCTCGAATCCCGTTTCCTGAATCCGCCAGCTTCGGTGAAGCCATTTGTGTGGTGGCACTGGATGGGGTCCAACTTTTCGAAGGAAGGAATTACCAAAGATTTGGAGGCCATGAAAGCCGAAGGGATTGGTGGTGCAACCATTTTTAATCTGGCTTCGGCAGTTCAGGAATCTCATTATCCAACATTAAATAATCCATGGCCGGGGCAGACATACCGCAGTCCTGCATACTGGGATGCCATCCGGTTTGCAGCATCAGAAGCGCAACGCCTGGGGCTGGAAATAGGCATTCACAACACAGTTGGTTATTCAACCACCGGAGGCCCCTGGATTGATGAAAAACGCAGCATGCAGCGCCTCGTCTGGAGCGATACTTTGGTTTCCGGAGGAGATGAGCTTACTTTAAAACTAAAAGCTCCAAAGCTAATTGCCGATGAAGGCTGGGGAAAAACAGGAAGGGAAATTTCGTTTTATAAAGACATTGTTGTGCTGGCAGTTCCTGCTGAAAAAAAGCAGATTGCCATTTCTGAAGTACTGAATCTGACCTCGCAATATGATGCCGGGAAGGGATTGAAATGGAATGTTCCTTCCGGGAAATGGATCGTTTACCGCATTGGTCATGCTTCAACCGGAAGGCCGCCACATCCGGTTCCCGACGATGTTTTGGGAAAAGTGCTGGAAGCTGATAAAATGAGTGCCGAACAGAGTGCTTTTCATTGGAAATCGGTGATTGATCTTTTCAAAGAGCATTTGGGTGAATACATGGGAAAATCGTTTAAGCACATGCTGATTGATAGTTACGAAGCCGGAAATCAGAACTGGACCACTGAATTTCGTGAAGAATTTATCAAACGCAAAGGATACGATCCGATTCCCTGGCTGGCTTCGTTTAGTCTGACGGTTGGAACCGAAAAGGACAGCAAATATCGCCGTGTCGTGAATACTGCAGACCAGACGGCTCGTTTTGACTGGGATTACCGCGATGTGACCGATCAGTTATTTTATGAAAATGGCTGGAACATTGGAAAGAAAATGCTGAAGGATGCCAAACTTGACCTTCAGTTTGAACCTTATGGCGGACCTTTCAATACACCGCAGGGAGTGGTGTTAGCCGATCTTCCGATGGCCGAGTTTTGGACAGCCGGAAGAGGGGGTATTAACAACGCGGTTCCGGCTGCAGCAAGGGCTTCAGGAAAAACGGTGGTTGGGGCCGAAGCATTTACCGGACGGCCCGAGGTGAGCCAATTTACCGAAGATCCAGCGTTTCTGAAGTCTTCAGCCGATAAAGTTTTTGCACAGGGAATAAACCGCATGATTTTGCACCATTGGGTCCATCAACCTTTTGACGATCATTATCAACCCGGAATGGGCATGGGCTGGTGGGGAACACACTTTGGCCGCAACCAAACATGGTTCGAACCCGGAAAAGCATTTTTTACCTACCTGGCTCGCTGTCAGGTCCTATTGCAATTTGGCGAACAACCAACCGATTATTTGTGTGTGGATAAATTACAGGGATTTGCAGATTTGATTTCATCAGCCGATTTTCTCAACCAAAATATTTCAGTTGAAAATGGGAAACTGCGAATGCCATCAGGAAGAATATATCCTTTTATCGTTTTCAGCGACAGCATCATGTTGACCGAAACGGTCAATAAAATAAAGGAATTGGTTACTGCCGGAGCTACGGTAGTATCGCCAAAACCTGTAAAATCGCCAAGCCTGAAAAATTACCCGGAATGTGATTCAGAACTAAAAAAAATAGCGGATGAAGCATGGGGAACAGGCACTTCGAACTGTTATAAAAAGGGATTTGTCTTCACCAAAATGGAAGATGCTGTTCAGAAATTGGGTATAACCGCCGATTTTCAGGTGGTAAAAGCAACCACTCCAAACGACATAAAAATAGCTCACCGTCATTCTGCCGATGCCGATATTTATTTTGTTTCGAATCAGAACGAGAAATCACAGGCAATTTCCATTTCATTCCTTATTTCAGGAAAACAACCCGAATTGTGGCAGGCCGAAAATGGCAGTATCTCCAATGCTCCGGTTTGGAGCGTCATGGATGGCAGAACTAAAGTAAGCTTGAACCTGAATGGTATTCAATCGGTATTTGTGGTTTTCAGGAAAGCAGCTTCAACGGCTGATCATTTGATTTCAGCAGAAGTAAACGATTCGAGTACAAATTGGAACATTCAGTCGGACAAAAAGGGATTGCCCGTATTACAGTCTACCGAACCTGTATCGTTGGAAGTAATCTACGTATCAGGAAAGCAAAAAACAATTGAAGTAAAACCGCTTGCTCCAGTTACAGTTTCCGGATCATGGAAGGTGACCTTTGCTCCAAAAACCGATCAGAAATTTGAACTGGAATTTCCTGAATTGATCGATTTTAGCAGGCACAGCAATAAATCGGTTAATTATTTCGCTGGAACAGCAACTTACAGCAAAAAAATATCGGTGAATGCAGCTTCGCTGAAAGATCGAACGATTCTCGATTTGGGCGAAATGAACGACATAGCCGAAGTCCGTGTTAATGGGAAAAGTGCAGGAGTGCTTTGGTATCCTCCCTATCGGACAGACATAACCGATTTGCTTGTTTCAGGTGAAAGCAATCTGGAAATTCTCGTAACAACCAACTGGGCCAACCGCCTGATTGGCGACGAACAGGAACCTGCCGATTTCGAGTGGGGCAAAGACCGTGGTGAAAAAATGGGTCGTGCTATGTTGGCATATCCCGACTGGTTCGTCAAAAACCAGCCACGTCCCTCGCAGGGTCGTAAAACCTTCTCCATTTGGTATTATTACCGGAAAGACAGTCCGCTTAAACCAGCAGGATTGGTGGGGCCGGTACAAATACTTAATATGTCGGTTGTTCAGCTTTGACTTTAAAACTATAAATGACTTATTAATTCGCAAATGAAGCAAATCATATTTTTTACTCTTTTTCTGATTCTTTCAGATATAGTGCCTCTGGATCTTCGGGCACAGTCAAATTCGACATATTTTATCAAAAATGGTGCTATTTCGGGGCATAATACCGGCCGTTACAACAATCGCCCACTTTACATCAACAACACAAACGCTTTCATTCTTGCTGGAGACCAACCTATCGCAAGGTTGGCAAAAGACCAGTTTTTGTTTGGGACTTTTATGTTGGCAATTGAACGGAATGGAAAGTTAAAATGGTTGCAGCAGTGTGAGCAGATTAACTCGTTTTACCGCCCGGGCAAAACAGCCTGGGAAGTTTCTGATGTTGGTTTTAAAGGTATAAGAATAGCACTTGAGGTTTTGCCTATGGCACTTACAACAGGAATGGCTGTTCGGGTGGTAGCAGATGGAATGCAGCCGGGAGATAAGCTCACCTGGACTTTTGGTGGGGCTAAATGGTTCAAGAATCAGAATCTCTCCTGGGAATTCGATGTAATGGGAAAACCTGATCTGCTTTCCCGGGGCTTTGTTCCTGAAGATTGCAAAAGCAATTCTGTCGAAATTAATGGCGGCACCTATCGGCTCGGGCTGCCCGACGAAAAAGACGATGGCAAAGAATTATTCAGTGTAAATGGCAGTTGCAGTATGGCAACTGAAACTTTCGTTGCCGACGCCTCCTGTTGGAACGAAGCCGATGGATTGTTTCAAACAGTTCAACCCAAATTGCCATTGCTTGCCGGTAAAATTTCTCCTGAAAATGGCAAGCCGGTTTACTGGGCTTTTGAAGTGTCTAAGTCGTTGGGTCAACCGGAAACCTCAAATTTTATTCATCCTGAAGCAGCCTTTGCAGAAGGAAAGAAACGCACCGACGCTTTTGAAGAACGTTTAAAAATAAATACCCCTGATCCTTATCTGGATGCAGTTGCTAGGGCATCGGTTGCTGCTATCGACGGAACCTGGTATCCTCCGGTTTTTGTGCATGGAACCATGCAGTGGAATAGCCGTTTCCCTGGCTGGCGAACAATTTTTGGCGGAACCATGTATGGCTGGCACAATCGGGTAAAAGCAGAGGCCGCATTTTATACAGGTTTTCAGATCAAAACTTCGGATAAAACAGAAGCAAAGGCCGACCCTGCTTCTTTGCTAACGGAGCAACATGCCGATTCAAGGTTTTATGGAGTCGGAAGAATTGATAAGGATCAGAAATTTTACGATATGCAAACACAATTCTTCGACCAGATTGTGGAAGAATACCGGTGGACAGCCGATCCTGAACTGATAGAATTTTTCCGTGAAGCTCTCGAACTGCATTTAATCTGGATTCGTGATTGTTTCGATCCCGACGGCGATGGAATTTACGAAAGTTATATCAATACCTGGCCTACCGATTCTCAATGGTATAATGGTGGCGGATGTGCTGAAGAATCTTCCTATGCTTACCGAGGGCATCTTGCAGCACGTGATATAGCACGAAATGCAGGTGATGCAAAGGCTGAAAACTATCACAATAAGATGCTCGAGAAAATTAAAAAGGGCTTTTTCAGCAAACTGTGGATTACCGAAAAAGGGCATGCGGGATCGTACCGCGAGCAGGGCGGTCACGAAAGGTTACATACCGATCCATGGCTTTACAGTATTTTTTTGCCTGTTGATGCTGGTTTAGTTACCAAAGAACAGTCAATTGAATCGGTATATTACTCTGAATGGGCTTTGCAGAACGACCGCCTGCCTTATGGCGGACGGCAGGTCTGGTCTTCGAACTGGGTTCCCGGAATCTGGTCGGTGCGTGAATTATGGCCTGGAGACAATTACCATCTGGCGCTGAGCTATTTTCAGGCCGGATTACCCGACGATGGTTATGATATTTTTAAGGGAACGTTTTTAAGAACTGCCTTTCATCATATTTCACCCGGAAACCTTGGAGGTGTTCAGGGGGGCATTGACTTTGGCGATTGTATCCATCCGTTTGCTCGAACGTTGGTTTCGGGTCTTTTTGGATACCAGCCCGATTACCCGAACAAAAAGGTAAAAATTGCGCCTCAGTTTCCATCTGCGTGGGATAAAGCTTCCATTGAAGTACCCGATGTGAAAATTGCATTTATCCGCAACCAGAAGAAGGTTAATTACTCTATAATGCTAGCGAAACCGGCAAATTTGGAATTATTACTGCCGGTTCAAGCCACCGAAATAAAAAATGTAATACTTAACGGCAAAAATGTGCAGTGGAAACTGATAGCGGGCATCGGTAACAGCTTGGTTCAAATTTTCCTGAATTCGTCCACCATAGCAGAGGTTGCTATCGAAACGGGAACTTCACTACCCTATTTTGCTCCTGAAACATTCGAAGGTAATTTGGGAGATGAGCTGAAAATAATTGCCAGTGATGCTCAAATCATTCGGATTAAAGACCCTCAGGGAATTCTCGATTCAGAGAAAATTGAAAAGGGCGATCTTTCCGCAAAAATAACTGGTAACAAAGGTTTTCATACTGTTTTAGCTGAAGTTAAGGTGGGCAAAAACCCTCAAATGAGAGTGTTTCGCATCAAAATAAACGATCCGGCAGGCGATGCCAGAGAAGCAGACAGGTATATGGAGAAAATTCCGACAAATGCGGTTTTCGAAAACATTGACATTAACAGCCAACTAAATGCTGATGTCACAACCATCTATAAACAAAAATATCTGTCGCCCCGACCTAATACGGTTTCAACACGCCTGGGAACCGATGGTTATTCGCCCTGGACATTCTGGCACTGGAAAAGTTTACCGCCGGAAATTAAAACCGATCAGGTGAAAGTCATGCTCGACGAATCAAACAGGTTGAATACCCCACAGGGCGTGCCGTTTAATTGGAATTTGGGCGAAAAAAATATTGCTTTTACTTCGATGTGGGATAACTACCCAAATAAAATCGACTTCCCCATAAATAAATCGGGTGATGCAGTTTGGTTTCTTGTTTCAGGCTCCACTAATGTGATGCAGTGTCAGATAGCGAATGCGATAATCCGGCTGAACTACGCTGATGGTTTTACCGATTCTCTGGAACTCATTCCTCCAAAAAATTACTGGAATTTAAGTACTATTGATTCGCACGCTACTGCTCCCGGACAAAGCAGCCGAACCGATTATACTTCGGAAATGGACCGATTTTGCCTCCCAGTCAAATTGCCAGAAACAGTGAGGTTGGGAGAAAACTGCCGGGCCATGCTGTTAAACCTTAAAATGCGTAAAGGGGTTGTATTGGAGAGCGTTACGCTCGAAACATTGTCGCAGGAAGTGGTGGTTGGCTTATTGGGAATAACGGTTATGAAATTGAAATGAAATATGCCTAATTTAGATTCGGTACGGTTCAAATTCGTCCACTATCATGTTTCTAAAAAGCTGAATAAATCGGCCTAATTTTGGTCATAATATGATTGAAAAATTGTGATCAGATGCGAATAACCGCGTTCTTTTAAAGAATGGCAGTATTTAACCCATTTGTTTTCGGTATCTCTCAGGAGTATAAGTAGTGATTTTTTTGAATATACGGGAAAAATAGGAAGCACTTTTAAATCCGGTTTGCTCAATGATTTCTTTTTGGCTTAATTCGGCAGTGAGCAGCAAAAACTGAGCCCTTTCAATTCGTTTCCGGATAACGTAATCGCAAGGAGCCATCCCGGTAATCGATTTAAAAACTTTCGAAAAATGATCTTTTGATAAACAAGCCATACCTGCAAGTTCATTTACCCGAATGTCATGCTGTAAATTATTTTGGATATAGACTAAAACAGGCTGTATATTGTATTTCAACATGCTGGTTATTGTGTGGCTCTGGTCTGATTCAAAAAAGCGGGAGAATAGCTGTTTTAAAATTCCAATAGTTTCCAAATGTTGATTGATCGAATGAAAATTAACTTTCTTGTTTAGCCATAATTTTGTCTGGTATACCCTTGGGTGATGGTGGGGTAATTTTATGTCAGGATTGATTTGTACTATTCTTTGGAATAATATGCAGTCAAGCTCCTTCGCTTCGATTTTATTTTTGATCGAATAGAGATTGAATGGACTCAATCCATTAGCATGCTCGATGCTAAAATGGATGTAGTAGTGAGATAATCCGACTCCAAAATGATAGCTGCAAGAAGTATAACTTGGGATCAAATAAAGATGCCCTGCTTCAAGGGATATTTTATGGTTTCCAATAATCAGCGTGCCATGCCCTTCAGTAATAAGGTATACTCGTGTAAAAGGACTGATGATATCCTGGTATTCTGAATCGGAGTTAAAGCTCAATAATGTAGTATTTCGAAGATGAAACGTAAGCGATTCGATAATTTGCTCAGAATACATAGATCATAAAATGAGAAGTTTACTTTTATATCTTTCAAAAGTATGAAAATTATAGAAAGATTCAATTCTCGCAATCGTGCAACAAAATGTCTGAAATGTTCAAGTTAGAGTTATTCCTATTCGGTAAGTTTGTTAGGGTATTCAAATAAATTTATTAGAATTCCGGAATCTGACTTTCAGCTAACTAAATACCCCTATAAAACTATGAACGCAAGTATTCTACTTGGAATTTTGATTATTGCTATTGGTGCATTTTCGTCGGGCAGTTTCAGTATACCTTTTGATAAAGTTACCAAATGGAAATGGGAAAACTCGTGGTTAACTTTTAGCGTTTTTGCCTATCTTATTGTACCCGTATTAATTTGCCTGATAGTTGCTCCTAATTTTTTAGAGATTTACAAAACAATTCCATCGGGGAACTTGTGGCTAATTTTTATTCTGGGTGCTGTATATGGCCTGGCAAACCTAACATTTGGTTTATCCTTGCGGTACTTGGGTGTGGCTATGGGATTTTGCATTTCGTTAGGTTTAATGATGGTAATCGGAACCCTTTTACCCCCTATGATCGACGGACGTTTGAGCAGGATGTTTGAGGGAAACGGCGGTATTCTGCTCATTTCCGGACTTGTACTTTCGTGCATAGGTATTGGTATTACCGCTTATGCTGGTATTTTAAAAAGCCGCAAGCTCGAAAGTTTGAAAGGTGTGAAAGCGAACACCGATTTTGATTTGCGCAAAGGCCTTGTTGCTGCAATGTTTGTAGGCGTTACAGGTTCGTCAATGTCGCTTGGTTTTGAGCAAGGTAAAATGATTGTCGAAGAGGCTATTAATACTGGTACGCCCGAACTGTTTGCTAAATGCCCTGTGTTTGTACTCTTTTTTGCCGGCTCTTTACTTTCAACCTTGATTTGGTGTTTATTCATGGGCATAAAAAATAACTCGCTAGGAGATTATTATAAAGGCGAATCGAAAAGATTAATTAGCAATTATATCCTGTGTGCTTTTGCCAGCTTTTTGTGGTTTATCAACTACATTTTTTACGGAATGGGAACCAGCAAACTGGGCGAATTTTCTTTTGTAGCCTGGGGAATCCTGATGTCGCTTACCATTGTCTGCGCAACCGTTTGGGGATTTTTTCGCGGCGAGTGGAAAGGGATTGAATTTAAAATCAAAGGATTGGTTTGGTTAGGATTGGCGGTGTTGATTACAGCATCGTTTTTAATAGGCATTAGTGGATAGGAATAAATGGGTTACGTGTTCCGGGTTTCGTGTTTGTTTTAAACCTGCATCCCGCAACCCGCAACAATTTTAATCTGAAACTTTAAACTAATTTATATGACTTCAAGAGAACGGATTTTATCGGCTATTAACCACAAGGAACCAGATCGTGTTCCAATCGATTTAAGCGCTACCCCAAGTTCGGGAATTTCGGCCATCGCTTATGGTAATTTGGTAAAACATATTGGCCGGCCCGAATTGCCAGTTCAGATTTACGATGTTGTTCAGCAATTAGCTCAGCCTGATCTGGCTGTCCTGGATCAGTTTGGAGTTGATGTGCTGGATATTGGTCGCACATTTAACAACCAGCCCTCCGATTGGAGTCCGGTTACAATGGCCAATGGCGGAGCTGCCTTTTACCCCAAGTGGTTCAAACCAACAAGAATGGAAGATGGTTCTTATCAAACCTATGATGATGATGGCAAACGGATGCTTTCCCGGATGCCGATTGGAGCAACTTTCTTTGATCAGACTTATTTTCCGTATGTTGATGGGTTTCCCGATTCATACGAAAATCTGGATACAGAAATGGGTCGGATTATGTGGGCACGCGATGCACACAGCCCCTGGGATCATGCCGCAGAATCAGACTTCTGGCAAAAACTGCGCGAAAATACATTGAAACTGCGCGCCACTACCGATAAAGCGTTGCTGGTGGTTTGCGGCTGTAACCTGTTTGAATGGGGAACTTTTCTTCGCCGGATGGACAACTTTCTGATGGATCTGATGTGCGATCCGGATAATGTCGAAAAATTACTCGATCAGTTGATGATCCGCCACCTGGCCACACTCGATAAAGTGTGCAAAGCAGTTGGCGATATTGTCGATATCATCCGTTTTGGCGACGACCTAGGCATGAGTTCAGGCCCGTTTATGGATGTTGATACCTACAAAACCTTGTTTAAACCACGGCATAAAATGCTGTGCGACTATGTGAAATCGCATAGTAAAATGCATACCTATATTCATTCGTGTGGTTCCATCTCATTGCTGATGCCAGATTTAATTGATGCTGGAATAGAGATTTTTAACCCGGTACAGACGAATTCCTGGAAAATGGCACCCGATTTTCTGAAGAAGGAATTTGGACAAGACTGTACCTTTTGGGGTGGCGGAATCGAAACAGTTGGAACCCTCAACGTTGGCAGCACTCAGCAGATTCGCGAGCAGGTTTTCGAGCGTTTGGAAATTTTCTCGAAGGGTGGTGGATTTGTATTCAACACAGTGCACAACATTCTGCCTGATGTTCCGCCGGAGAATATTGTTGCGATGTACGATGCGGTGAAGGAATTCAATAAAAGATCGAACAAAATACATCTGCAATAACCTAATCAAAAAACGAGATGAAGAAGAATATAAGTATAGTTGTGTTGAATTTCCTTTTGCTGTCAGGCTGGTCAACAAAATTATTTTCGCAAACGGTTGTTGCCGAAAAGAAACCGGTTGGCAACGAAAAGAAGATGGAAGAGTGGAAAGATGCCCGTTTCGGGATGTTTATCCATTGGGGCCCAGTTTCCCTCAAAGGAACAGAAATTGGTTGGTCGCGAGGTCGCGAAATTCCGGTGGAGGAGTACGACAATCTTTACAAACAATTCGATGCCAAGAATTTTAATGCCAATGATTGGGTGAGTGTAGCCAAAGCTGCCGGAATGAAATACATCATCCTGACAACCAAACATCACGATGGATTTTGTTTGTGGAATACTCGTCAGACGGATTTTAATGTGATGAATTCACCACTTAAACGCGATGTAGTGAAAGAACTGGCCGAGGCATGCAAAAAGCATGGCATTCAATTCGGCACCTATTATTCAACCTGCGATTGGCATCATCCCGATTTTCCCCTAACAAGCCCGGGTGGCAGTGTAACCCGCGAAAAAAGCGATCTGGAAGCTTATACCACTTACCTCAAAAAACAGGTTGCCGAACTTCTGATTAACTACGGACCACTTTATGTTCTATGGTTTGATGTTCCCCAGAAATTTGATGCCGTTCGCGGACAAGGAGTAATTGACTTTGCGCATCAGATTCAGCCAGATATAATCATCAATGACCGCACCGGAGCTAAAGGTGATTTTGACTGCCCCGAACAACGTGTTGGTGGATTTCAGAATATCCGTCCATGGGAAACCTGCATGACCATTGCAGACCAGTGGGCCTGGAAACCAAACGACAATGTAAAATCGCTGGAGCAGTGTTTGCAAACCTTGGTTCGATCAGCCGGTGGCGATGGCAACCTGTTATTTAATGTGGGTCCAAAACCGGATGGAACAATCGAACCGCTTCAGGTGGAACGATTGAAAGAGATGGGACAATGGCTTCAGAAGTATGGTTACACCATTTACGAAACCCGGGGTGGCCCGTTTAAACCTGCCGATTGGGGCGTGAGCACCCGAAAGGGAAATACAATTTATCTGCATATCCTGAAGTGGATTGGAACAACTCCAAAAATTACAATTCCAGATCTGGGAATAGAAATAAAAAGCTGTCGCCTTGCCCATGGCGGAAAAGTAAAGTTGACCAAGCTGGGTAAAGTTTACACCATCGAACTTCCCAAAGAGGAATTGCAATCGGTCAATACCATTGTTGAACTTGAGTTTTCAGGCAGCGTGATGAACATTGAACCTTTGGAAATCAGTTCAAATTCACTGTCTTACAACAAAGCCTTAACCGCTTCTTCGAATCCAAAAGGTCATTGGTCAAATCATCAATGGGTCGAATTGAATGCTGTTACAAATGGAGATTGGTCTGGCTCATTTTGGGAACCAGAGGTAAAAGATCTGACCCCTTGGGTTGAAGTTGATTTAGGCAAACCAGAAAAAATATCACAGGCAATTCTTTACGAAAGAGGAACAGCTGTTAAAGCTTTTGAGTTTCAGGCTCTGGTTGGCGACAAATGGAAAATCCTGGCCAAAGGAACTACTATCGGTGGAAAGGTAGAAATTAAACTTCCGAAAACCACTGCTCAGAAGGTTCGTCTGGTGCTGAAAGAATTCAGCAAGACTCCCGGTATTTATGAGATTGTACTACTCTGATTTAGTGCATCTCTTTTTTGCCAGCGGCTAGTTTCTAGCGTCCAGCTGCTAGCAAAACAAACCAGTAACTTAATAAAACACATAAAATGAAACGATTCGGACAAATTATAGGAGTTGACCCGGAAAATTTTGAGAAATACAAAGAATATCATGTTTCCGTTTGGCCCGAAATTTTGGAAATGATTTCAGCTTGTAATATCACCAACTATTCAATCTTTCACAAAAACAGTCTGTTATTTGCCTACTTCGAATATACCGGTGACGATTTTGCAGGCGACATGGCCAGAATGGCTGCCGATCCAAAAACTCAGGAATGGTGGAACATTATGAAACCGATGCAACGACCTGTTGAAAATCGTGCAGAAGGAGAGTGGTGGGCCAATATGGAAGAAGTTTTTCATCTGGATTAAAAATAAGGTTAAGGAAATAACCGAAAGTTGTCTGGCAAAGCATGACCACATGAGCAAGACCATTGTAATTCGGGCACCGTTTTGGCCGGACCACCGTGCACACTTTTAGTGCAAAATTTTTAAATCCGTCAGTTTTTGGAAACGTTTCCGAAAATAAAAACGTTTCCGAAAACGTTTCCGGAAATTAATAGAGCAATTGATAACCAATTTGATAAATCTGAATCTAAATTTATTCTCAAAGACTAAACCTATGATCATAAGAAAACTAATTCTTATTTGCATTACCGCCCTATTTGTTGCAGATGCAATGGCGCAAAACGGCGATGGTAATGCTACTTCAAAACAAAATGACCCGAAAATGCAATGGTGGAAAGATGCCAAATTCGGTATGTTTATCCATTGGGGAATTTACTCCGTACCTTCAGGAAAATGGGGCGAAACTACTACCTATGGCGAATGGATCATGCATTCGGCAAAAATCCCGAGGGCTGAATATGGCGCTTTGGCACAAAAATTCAATCCGACAAAGTTTAATGCCGATGAATGGGTAAAACTGGCCAAAGATGCCGGTCAGAAATACATTGTAATCACCTCGAAACACCATGACGGTTTTGCCATGTTTGGTTCAAAGGCCGATCCTTACAACATTGTCGATGCCACACCTTTCAAGCGCGACATTCTGAAAGAATTAGCCGATGCCTGCCGTAAACAGGGCATGAAACTCGGGTTTTACTATTCTCAGGCGCAGGACTGGTATCATCCCGGTGGCGCAGTTTCCGGAAATGTGGAGTGGGACGAAACCCACAAAGGTGATATGAATAAATACATTGATGAAATTGCTGTTCCGCAGGTGAAGGAAATACTATCAAATTATGGCGATGTAGCCATTCTCTGGTGGGACACCCCAACCAACATGACCAGGGAAATGACTATCAAATTGGCTGAACTGACTAAACCCTATCCTAACCTGATTACAAACAACCGCCTAGGTGCAGGAATGGGTGGTGACCTTGAAACTCCGGAGCAGTTTGTGCCGGCAACTGGTTTCCCCGGTCGAAACTGGGAGGTTTGCATGACCATGAACGGACATTGGGGCTACAATGCATACGACGACCGCTGGAAAAGCACCACCGATCTGTTGCAAAAGTTGATAGACATTGTGAGCAAAGGAGGAAATTTTTTGCTGAATGTTGGTCCGAATCAATATGGAATAATTCCTGAAGTGTGCCAGCAAAACCTTCGCGAAATGGGCGATTGGTTAAAAGTTAATGATGAAGCCATTTATGGAACACAAGCCAGCCCGTTTCCTTATCTTTCGTGGGGAAGAGCAACACGCAAGGGACAAACTCTGTACCTGCACGTATTCAACTGGCCTGCCGACGGAAAGTTAAATGTGCCTTTTGGCAACAAAGTAACCAAAGCTTATTTACTTGCCGACAGGAAAAACATTTTTAAGGTCACTCCCGGTAATGATAAATCTGTAATTCAGCTGCCTTCTTATGCTCCCGATAAAATAGCCTCGGTTGTGGCTGTGGAATTCACCGGTGAACCTGCTGTTCTGCCAGTACCTTCACAAGGAGCAAAAGTAATTGCAGGCCCGGCAGCGGAAAATGCCAATGCTGCCAGCATCAACGACGGTGATCCAAAAAACAGGTGGCAAGCTGCTAAAGGCGAAAAATTGGCTACACTGGAAATTGATCTTGGAAAGCCGACTGCCGTTCAAACCCTCTCCATGGTTGAACCATGGCATCCATGGGATGGACGCAGTCAGAAAATTGAATTGCAATATCTTGAGGGTGCAAATTGGAAAAGCATTTTAAAAACAGAAACCAATGGTACTGGAATAACAACGAACTTTCAGGCTGTAACGGCTCAGAAATTTAAAGTGCTGATTCAAAACGAAAAAGAAGCTCCGGCATTGAATGAACTAATTCTTTTCAGGGCTGAATAGTGATATTTATTTCAGAAAACGTTTCCGTATTTTGGAAACGTTTCTGAAATCGTTTCCGGCAATAAATCAAATGGTTTAAGCCAAAATGGCTTCTCTGGTCATTATTTTTACTCACCTGCAATAGACTGAAGCTGTAATAATATCAAATATGACTACCAGAAAACTACTTATTCTTTTACCAGTTCTCATATTTTTGAATCATATGAACGGACTGGCCCAGTCCCGTGTTTCACCTTTTAAAAGTGGGGAAGTGAAAATCAGCGACTCCTGGATTAAGGATCGCGAAAACTTGAATACAGCTTACCTTTATCAACTCGATCCTGAGAGGCTTTTGCATAATTTCAGAGTCAACGCCGGTATTCCCTCAACAGCTCAGCCGCTCGAAGGTTGGGAAAGTTCACAATGTGGACTGAGAGGCCATTTTACGGGTCATTATCTTTCAGCTTGTGCCCTACTTATCGATAGATATAACGATCCTGCATTAAGAGAAAGAATCGATTACATGATTGACGCTCTCTCGGAATGTCAGCAGAAACTGGGTGGAAAATACCTGAGCGCTTTTCCTGCGTCGGACTTTGATACGCTTGAAAGAAAGTACGGTGATGTGTGGGCTCCTTATTATACTTACCACAAAATTATGCAGGGACTGCTGGATGTGTGCGTATTGACCGGGAATAAAAAAGCTTTGAACATGGCAATCCTCATGGCGGATTATGTAAGGATAAGAATGGAAAAGCTGACCGAACACGAAATCGAGAAAATTTTATTTACGGCTCAGGCCAACCCTTCCAACGAGGCTGGAGGAATGAATGAGGTACTTCATAATTTGTACGCTGTTACCAAGGATCCGGCGCATCTGAAACTGGCTTCGGTATTCGACCGCAAGTGGTTGAGTGAGCCGCTGAAAGAAGGAAAAGATATTTTGTCGGGTTTACATTCCAATACGCACATTGCCCTTTTAAATGGCTATGCCCGAAGGTTTGAAAATACGCACGACAACTATTATTGCGAGGCTGTTAAAAACTTCTGGGAAATGCTTCTTTTTCACCATTGCTATGCCAACGGATCGAGTAGCGGTCCGAGGCCAATTGCAGTAACTCCAACCTCACGGATTGCCGAACACTGGGGTATGGCCGGCCATTTAAGCGCAACCCTCACGGGCGAAATTGCGGAGTCGTGTGTAACGCATAACACCCAGAAACTGTCGGCTGACCTGTTTCGCTGGACCGCATCTCCTGTTTATGCCGATGCATATTTCAACACATTCTTCAATGCAGTATTGCCCATACAGAATATTGATAATGGAAGGGTTGTATACCATCTTCCCTTAGGTTCTCCTCGCACAAAATTGTTTCTCAAGGAAAATGATTTCCGTTGCTGCAATGGATCCGGTGTTGAGGCCTTTGCCAGGTTGAATACCAATATTTACTTTCACAACGATACCAATGTTTGGGTCAATCTTTTTATCCCGTCTGAGCTCAATTGGAGCGAAAAGGGAATTGTACTCAACCAAACCACAAATTTTCCGGAAGAGCCAAAAACTACAATTAAAATATCGTGCCGCAAAAAAATTGCTTTTTCTCTTCATCTGCTTATCCCTGCCTGGGCAACCTGTGGAACAAAGGTTCTGGTGAATGGCAAACCTGTGAATGAACAAATTAAACCTTTGTCGTTCTTGACACTTAACCGCGAATGGACAAATGGCGATGTGGTTGAACTTGTGTTTTCGTATAAATTCCATCTGAAAAGCATGCCCGATAATCCCAATGTATTTGCATGTTTTTATGGTCCGGTAATGCTTGCTTTTATTACAAATCAGGAGATTATCCTGAAAGGTAATCAAGAAACTGTTCTGCAAAATATTTCAAAAGATAAGGAGTGGATTTTTCAACTGAAGAATAACGGAGAAACCTATAAACTGCTTCCATTTTACCAGGTTACCGGTCAGTCTTATGGTGTGTATGCTACTATCAGAAATGAATTTTAAAGGATGAGGAGAAATAAAATGCGATTTATTTTGCTGTTAACTTTTATTTGGATTACAATAATTTGCGAAGATCAGAAAAACGACTGGTCAGAAAACCTGGATCTATCGGCTATGGTGCAACCGGTGCCTCATGTAAATAAATTTACCGATCCTGGCTATTATGTCTGGTGTGGCTCGGTAACACAAGGGAAGGACGGGAAATTTTATATGCTTTATTCGCGATGGCCATTGACCGATGGTTTCAACTCATGGCCGGTTACTTCCGAAATAGCGGTGGCAATGTCGGATAAACCCGGCGGACCCTATAAACATTTAAAGGTAGCTTTGCCGGCCCGGGGAACACAATTCTGGGATGGATCGGCTACCCACAATCCCGCAGTAATAAGTCATAAAGGGAAATATTACCTCTACTACATGGGTACAAGTTCCAACGCACCCTTAAAGAAAGGCGAGGCTTACAGTGGAAACTGGTGGCACTACCGCAACAGTCAGCGTATAGGTGTGGCTGTGGCCGATAATCCTGACGGGGAATGGAAACGGCTCGACCATCCTGTGCTGAATGTCAGTCCCGACTCAACAACCTACGATGCCCTGATGGTATCGAATCCGGCGGCCGCTTTCGACAACAAAGGCCGGGTAATTCTTTTATACAAACAGGTTTGTAAAAACGGAAAGATTAATGGAGGACAGGTTCGGTTTGGAGTAGCATTTTCTGACTCGCCATTTGGCCCTTTTGTGAAGAATAACAAACCAATTTTTGAAGCTAACGATGGAGGTAAGGAATGGATGGTGGCCGAAGATCCTTTTGTATGGTTTCAGAAAGGAACATATCTCGCCATTGTACGCGATGTGGTCGGAAAATTTACAGGCGACAGTGGTGCATGGGCTTTGATGACTTCTAAAAACGGAACCGACTGGCAACCGGCAGCTCATCCTAAAGTCGTGGGAAGTACTTTTATGTGGGAGAATAAAGAAAAGAGTGCTTCCAAACTGGAACGTCCCTGCCTGTATCTCGAAAAAGGGAAGCCTTTGTATTTGTTTGGCGCCACCCGTGCCGACAGCAAAGAGTCGATGAGCTTTAATGTGGCTGTGCCTCTGGGGAATTCTAAAAACTAACTATTACACTAAACCGATGTTTAAAAAAATAATTCTCAACATAAGTTTTTTATTGATAACCATTTCATGGGTTGGTGCCCAGCCGCGTGTAAAAGATAATAATTTGAAACTGTGGTATAACCAACCCGCACAGTTCTGGATGGAGGCGTTGCCATTGGGAAACGGACGGTTAGGAGCCATGGTATTTGGTAACCCTTACCGTGAACGTATTCAGCTTAACGAGAATACCGTTTGGGCGGGAAGCCCTTACCGGAACGACAACCCCGAAATGTTGCAGGCATTGCCTGAGATTCGCAAGCTGATTTTTGAAGGTAAATATGTTGAAGCCGAAAACCTCGCCAAGGAGAAAATGATTACAAAGGGTGCACATGGCATGTCTTATCAGACAGTTGGAAATTTGTATTTATCATTTCCGGGTCACGAGAACTTTACTGATTATTATAGGGATCTCGATCTCGACAGAGCTGTTGCTATCACTACTTACAGAGTTGGAGGCATTGGTTTTAAACGGGAGGTCTTTACTTCTTTTACCGATCAGGTAACGATTATTCGCATCACTGCTGATAAACCCGGGAAAGTAAGTTTTTCGGCTTCAGCCGATCGGCCTTCGGTTGTTGAAATTTCCACCAATGGGAAAGATGTGCTCACCATGAATGGTATTACAAGCAGTCATGAAGGTGTTCCCGGTAAAGTTAAGTTTTGTACCCTTGTTAAGGTTGTACCCGAAGGGGGGAGTATGGAGGCTGACGATTTTTCTCTGTCAGTCAGCAGGGCTAATGCGGTCACTATCTATGTATCTGTAGCAACTAACTTCAAAAATTATCAGGATATCTCGGCCGATGCCGGAAAAAGGGCAATGGATTATATAACAGCTGCAGGCGATAAACCTTACGCCGAAGCTTTGGATAATCATATTGATAAGTATCGTAGCATGTTTTCAAGGGTGAAACTTAACCTTGGAGTCACCGATTCTGTTAGAAAACCGACTAACATTAGGATTAAAGAGTTTGCCAAAGCCAACGATCCCCATTTGGCTGCTTTATATTTTCAATTTGGGAGGTATTTGCTTATCTGTTCCTCTCAGCCGGGAGGCCAGCCTGCCAATTTGCAGGGTATCTGGACCGACCTCCTATTTCCCGCATGGGACAGCAAATATACCGTGAATATTAATACCGAAATGAACTACTGGCCTTCGGAAATTACCAATTTGAGTGAAACCAATGAACCTTTGGTACAAATGCTGAAGGAACTTTCGGAAACCGGAAAACAAACTGCCCGCGCCATGTATGGTGCCGATGGGTGGGTACTCCATCATAATACCGACATATGGCGTTTCAACGGCGCCATCGACGGTGCTCCTGGTATGTGGCCTACAGGCGCAGCATGGCTGTGCCAGCACCTGTGGGAAAAATATGAGTTCAACGGCGATAAGGAATACCTGAAATCAGTTTACCCTGTTATGAAGGGCGCAGCCATGTTTTTCCAGGATTTTTTGGTTGAGGAGCCAGAACATAAATGGCTGGTGGTTAGCCCTTCCATCTCTCCCGAAAACGCGCCATATAGTATTCATAATAAATGGGTTTGTATTGCAGCCGGAACAACACTCGATAACCTTTTGGTAAGCGACCTTTTCAATAACACCATAAAAGCTGCAGGAATTTTAAAAACCGATGGTGATTTTGCAGTTGCATTAAAAGCCCTGGTTAAGAGATTGCCGCCCATGCAAATTGGTCAACACGGACAGCTTCAGGAATGGATGCACGATTGGGATAACCCTAAGGATCAGCACCGGCACGTTTCGCACCTGTATGGTATTTACCCCGGAAACCAAATCTCTCCTTACCGCACACCCGAATTGTTCGATGCGGCTCGTACTTCGCTCATTTACCGAGGCGATGCATCCACAGGCTGGTCGATGGGCTGGAAAATAAACCTATGGGCACGTTTTCAAGATGGAAACCATGCTTATAAACTGCTTACTGATCAGATAAAGCTGATTGAGCCCAAAGATCAGAACACGGGTGGCTATAACGAAAACGGCGGAACTTACCCCAACCTGTTCGACGTTTGTCCGCCTTTCCAGATTGATGGTAACTTTGGCTGTACAGCCGGCATTGCCGAAATGTTGCTTCAAAGTCACGATGGTGCGATTCATTTGTTGCCTGCATTACCTGATGTTTGGAAAAACGGTAGTGTTAGCGGGTTAAAAACTGCCGGTGGTTTCGAAGTTTCCATGGAATGGAAGAATGGAGAACTTACCAGCCTGGTGATAAAATCGTCATTGGGCGGAAGTTGCCGCTTGCGACTGGCGGGTGGGCTGGTTTCAACTTCAGACATAAAACTGAAACCGGCAAACGGCGAAAACCCGAATCCATTTTTTGCAAGTCCGATCACTGCTCAACCGCTCATTTCGAAAAAAGCGAAGCTAAATAAACTAACCATGAAACCAACCCAAATGGTTGAATTTGTTACTTCATCGGGGGGTGTTTATGAATTTAAGAAAGGAGAAATATAGATTATATGAGAGCAAAATTTGCATTAATATTCATTTTTATTGCATCAGGATGCCATATGGAGGCTCAACAAACCTCTTTGGATTTTACCAAACTTATTCCTGAAAACCCAGAAAAACATATTTTTTCGATGGAGGGGTATAATGTTTGGTGCAATGGCGTGGTGAGGGGCGATGACGGAAAATATCACATGTTCTTTTCGAGGTGGCCTATATCTCGTGGTTTTGATGCATGGGTAACCCATTCCGAAGTTGCACATGCTGTTTCCAACAACTTGTTTGGACCTTATCACTTTTCTGATGTTTGTTTGCCTGCCCGTGGAAATCAATACTGGGATGGTGAAATGACCCACAATCCGCATGTGGTCAGGTACAACGGGAAATATTATTTGTATTACACAGCCAACAAGGGCGGCGGATATTGGAAAACCACTGCGGATACGGTAAAGCCGCGAATGAATCATCCCGAGTGGTGGATAAACCGTAATAATCAGCGGATAGGTATTGCGGTAGCTGAAAGTCCATATGGCCCATGGATACGATTTGACAAACCATTGATCGGCATTACTCCGGGACGCCGCACTACCGGAGTTCCAACGGTATTTCAGCGACCCGATGGCAAATTCTCGCTGGCCTACAAATCGGTGATGGAAAAAGAAGGCTACAAAGGTGGTGCAGTAAAACATTACATTTCGCTTTCCGATTCACCGCTGGGCCCATTTACAGATTACGACAAGCCATTTATTACCTCGCCTAAATCCGACTTCCCCATAGACGACCATGTGGAATGGTTCCAGGATGGAAAGTATTATTGTATTGCAAAAGACCATGGGGATATGATTACCCATCACGGTATTGCCCTTTTGCTGTTCGAATCAGCCAATGGTCTCGACTGGACACTATCGCCTAACTCTTTGGTGCAAAAATTCAGCATTACATTCAAGGATGGCGAGCATATGGATTTTGACCGGTTCGAAATGCCCAAGGTTTATTTGGAAAATGGAAAGGTTACCGCTCTGTTTTTGGCCGCAAAACTAAAAGGCAAAGAGGATTCGTATTCGGTGGCTTTACCGGTAATTTACAAGGAGAAATAAATTTCAAAAACCACAGATCATGAGAAATCTGTTATTTTCAACTGCTCCCTTTCTCTTCAATACCGGATATGTGTTAGGCCAGGAAATGAATTTAAAGATTTGGTTCGCTCAACCAATCGCGAAATGGCTCGAAGTTTTGCCAATCGGAGATGGGAGTGTAGGCGGAATGATTTTCGGTGGGGTAGTGCAGGAGCATATTCAGTTCAACGATGAAAGCCTCATTACCGGAACCACCAAAACTGTTGGATTTTACCAGCCTTTTGGCGATGTTTATCTTAATTTTCCCGGAGTAAAAGAGGAAAGTTACACCCGCGAGCTGAATTTGAATGATGGAATTCATCAGGTCAGTTTCAAATCCAACGACGTAAATTACCAACGAGAATGCTTTGCCAGTTATCCGGATAAAGTGATGGTTTTACACCTAACTGCCAGTAAAAAAGGCATGATTTCAGGGAAAATCCGGTTGAAAGATGCCCATCAGGCTGCCATTTCTGTTTCAGGAAACAAAATTACTACTACTGTTAAATTGACTGAAAACAAGATGGAATATGAATCGCAGATCCAGGTAAAGAATAAAGGTGGAAAAAAATACTGTGGCCGGTAAAGTTATCGAATAGATGTTGCAATAATAATCCTCTAAAAATTTAATACTTATGAAGCAAAGCTTGTCTTTTCTAATTCTTTTATTTGCCTTTCGGGTAGTTGGTCAAGCACCATCTACAAAAGTAACGTTGCCGCCTTTTGTCAATCAGGCCGGATACAATTTGGGCGAATCAAAACGTTTTGTTTGCTATGGTACTCCCGACAATACTTCCTTTAAAATTGTAAATGCCAAAACCAGTCATACTGTTTTTGAAGGGAAAACACTGAACCAGCAAGGTTGGTTTACTGAGTTGAACCCGATTACTGCCGGTGATGAATATGTGGTTGAAGTGGATGGATATGGTCAGTCGAAACCCTTCTGGATTGCCGACCATTTGTTGGAAAAAGTGTCTTCGAAACTGGCCTACGATTTTTTTGTGGATGTTCGCGGTTACGATGATCTGGACAAATACGAGATGTCTAAAGTATACGGTGGCGGCCCTTCGCGTGATGGTGGCGCCTATGGACTTGAAACCATTTTTGAAGTGTTGCAATATGCCAGCAATCCGGCTTTGTACGACAATTGGAAAACTGAGTTGGGCGATAAAAATGTAGCAGATCTGATTGATTTGTTTTTATGGCACGCCGAATTTGCCTACAAATATGTGGATTACAACGGGCCAACCGGTTACCGTCACGGCTCGCTTGGTTACGAAGGTCAGCCCCGCATGAATTACGACTTCTGGAACACACTTGATCAGTTGGCTGCTGTTTGTGGCGCTTACCACTCGTTTCTGAAACCATACCTTTCGGAAGAAAAATACCAGAAATACCGTAAGGCCTGTATAGATAACTGGGAAAAATATGACCGTCACAAGGTGGTACGCTATTGGACTTATAGCACCAAATGGGTCGATGCCGGTTTTCAGGAATTCAATGAAATGGGAAATGCATTTGGCCAGTCGGTTTTCAGCAACCTGTTTATGTACCTATGCGAGAAAAACGAGAAAGATGGTCAGCCCGGAAAATTCCTGAAATATGCACAGGAAAGTGCGCAGGATATTATTACCAACTGGGATTTTAACAATCCGCGACACATGTGGTGGATCAGGAATGCGGAGCACATCACGCCACAGGCTTTAGCCTGGTTCCTATTGGTTGCACCTGATGAAGCGCCTGTTGGTTCGCGTGAAAAGCTGGCCGCATGGTCATCTCACATAAAACAAAAAACCAATAATATCTGGAAATACCGCATGCACAGCGAAACGGAATGGGCTCATCCTAAAACAAAAGAATTAGGTGGCGCTCCGGCTTTGGGGGGATCTATGTTTGCAGTGGCACATTTGTTAAATGATCCGGCCTTACGAAGTCTGGGTTGGGCTCAGGTTGATTTTGTGTTTGGGTTGAATCCCGTGGGTGCGCATTTAAGTAACAAAAGCGACGAGCGGATTAAAATTGGGGCTTTCTGGGAGGGGGTTGAAGAGGGCTGGCCACAGGGACACCCAAACGGATATGGCCGCTTGGGGCTGGTTCGCGGAACCTTGGATGGAACTCCTCTGGATAATCAGTTTCCGATTGCCCCACCGGTCGAAAAAATTATTGGAGAGAACAACGGTCAGGTGTTTGGTAAAAATGCCTATGCTACCGAAGGCTGGTGTGTTTCCAACCGTGGGTGGGAAGCTACTGTTACTTTTGCCACATTGGGAAGCCAGCAAATCAAGCTGTTTGATGAAGATTATAAATACCTGATTACAGAAGCTAGATCAGGCCAAACCATTACTATAGAATTGAAAGCTGCCCTGAATCAGGATTGGAACAAAGTCGATAAAGGCTGGGTGGAAATCATTAGTGGAAATGGCTCGTCAACAAAGCTTGAAGTAATAGAAACAGCTGCCAATACTGGAATATTTATCGCAAAATATTTAATACCAAAAGGGAAAGGCAAATACATAGAGGTGGTTTACGGTTTTTTGGGCCTTGGTCAAAAAGCAAGACAGACTAATAATTAATCCACATTTCACCCACTGAGCAAAGAAGTCTTTTATTTGCGGACTGTAATTTGTAAAAAAACAACAGGGGGACAACTGATCTTGTTATTACAAAAAGACCTTATAAATATTTGAGCAGGTCGTTTATCCTGGTTAATTATACCGCATGTTTTATGCTGGCTTTATTTATACTATTTATTTTTTTTAATTTTTGATAACATAATTTTTAGCATTGGAAACGAAGCAATTGAAATAAATATTAACAGAATGTAAATCGAATAATTGATTATATTGGGATAGGCTTTACCGATGAAGTAGCCTAATGGTACTAATGTACAAACCCAGGTAATCGCTCCCCCCAAATTAAACAGTAAGAACTTCCTGAATTCAAATTTTGTAGAACCTGCAATCATAGGCACTAACGTGCGGATAATAGGCATAAAACGTCCTAAAATGAAAGCCCAGATTCCAAAACGGGTGTAAAAACTACTTCCTCGTTCAAGGTATTCTCTTTTAAAGAAACGGGACTTATTATCGACAAACAGTTTTTCGCCTAACCATTTTCCTTTGAAATATCCGGTAAAATCACCCATAAATGCCGCTATAACTAATAAAAGTAATAGCAGCACCAGTGGCAACTCTAAATAACGGGTGCCACAAAACATTCCGGCAGCAAATAGTAAATAGTCGCCGCCAGGTAAAACAAACCCAAGGAAAAAACCTGTTTCAATATATACAATTGCTAAAACTAAAAGTAATCCCCCCCATTCAATAATATGATGTGCGTTGAAAAAAGTTCCAAATGAAATATCTAAAAGATTCATAGAATAAAATTGGTTAATAAAAAGGTGCAATAAAAAAGAATTTCAAAATTAACAGAACCTTTCTGCATCAAGTTTAAAGAAATTGTTTGCAAAAGAAAGCTGCCGAAGTGTGCCAGTTTTTTTGTTTTGATGTGTCTCCATCCGTTGAAGAATATTATAAAGCGTGCTAATGGTTTCCATTATGTAAGGGCCTTTATTGAGCATAACACATTCGGCTCTCACCGACATGGATGCATCTGTTATTTCTGCGCGAGTAGCCAAACCTGTCTTCGCAAGATTTTCGAGAATTTGGGTTGCCCAAATAACCGGTACATGTGCTGCTTCGCATACCCATAATATTTGTTCCTGTACTTCTGAAATACGCTCAACTCCAAGTTCAACAGCTAAGTCACCTCTGGCTATCATAACCCCAATGTTTGACCATTTCATGGCCGTAAGCAATAAATCGGGCAGGTTGTTAAAAGCATCTTTGTTTTCAATTTTAAGAACCAAGCCTATATCCAAGCGATTTAACTCTGAAAGCGCTTGCATGAGTTGCTTCACATCGTAAGCTGTTCTTACAAATGAATAACCAACAATATCGGCGTGTTTTACAATAAAAGGTAAATAGCTGATATCTTCTTCTGTAAGTGAAGGTAATTGCAATTGTGTTTCGGGCAGGTTTATTCCTTTTTCTTTTTTGAGTTTTGTTCCTTTAACCCTAGCTTTGGTAATAAGAACTGTAGCAAATTTCTCAAAAGTTTCCTCAATTACGCCTCCTATTTTCCCATCGTCAAACCAAATATGGTTTCCAACTTCAATACTTCCTACAATATTTGGAATGTTCATTGAAACAAATCCTGCAAATGTTTTCTTTGAGGTAATATTATCGACGGCTTCTTTCAACTCTGCTTCAGTAGAAAATAACTTAATTCGATCGCCAATATGCAATATTAGCTCAGCTTTCTTTTTATTCTTCTTTTTGAGTATATGAATTTTTTCAGAGCGAATTTTAGGCCCCGACAAGTCCATGTAAATTTTACAATCTTTTCCGGTCTGTTTTTCAGCCTTATGTATTGCATTTATGAGGCTTTTCCAAATCTTGGGATTGTCGTGACTACAATTAATACGAGCTATATCCATGCCACTAATCAACAAATCAGTCATGTATTTTACATCGCCGGCTGAATCAGATGGCAACGTAACCATAATTCGGGTGCCTATTTGGTTGTTACCCTCTCCAAAAAGCTTGTTCGTATTTTTATTAAGCAACTCAAGTGTGGTGAAAAAGTTCCAGATACTTTTCTCAGGGTTCAACAACCCTTGTACATCGCAACCCTGAATGGTTCTAAGCTGATATAAAATATTATCGATGTTTGTAAGTACATATCTTTCGGCATTTGCGAAAGAAGATAAGCCTAAAAACGAAAGGTTGGCCTGCTTTATCCTAAAGTCGAAAGTGCGGAGGGATAAATAGTCAACCAGATTTTTTGCTGCATATTGATAGTTTTTATGTATAGGAAAAGTTTCGGTTTGAAAAAGTTCCCGGTTATGAATGATACAAGCCCTGATTTCCTCAATTTTTTCGATTAGTTCATTTGTGGTTATCTTTTTCATTTTCAGATAAAATTAATGTTTTCGAATTTTTAATGAAAGAAAAATACTCCCTGTAATTGTGATGGCAATGAATATCAGCGACCATTCAATAGGTATTTTATAAAAGTCAATTAAAATCATTTTAATCCCTACAAAAACCAGTACGATTGCTAAACCGTAGCTTAAAAGCCAAAAGCGATGAACAATACCAGCAAGGGCAAAATATAAGGAACGTAATCCAAGTATTGCAAAAACGTTGGATGTATAAACAATAAACTGATCTTGAGTAATTGCGAGAATTGCCGGAATACTGTCAACAGCAAAAATCAAATCGGTGGTTTCTATGAGGATTAAAACTAAAAACAAGGGAGTGGCAAATCGTCTGCCATCAATTTTTACAAAGAATTTATCTTCATGCAAAGTTTGTGTTACTGGCATAAACTTTTTAAAGAATTTTAAAACCGGATTTTTATCGGGATCAATAGATAAATTACTATGATTAAACATTTTAAAACCGGTAAAAATAAGTAATGTGCCGAAAATATAAATTGTGAAATGAAACCTTTCAAGTAGAGCAATACCGGCAAAAATAAAAATTACACGCATGATTAATGCCCCGACAATACCCCAGAAAAGAACTTTATGCTGATATTTTGTTGGTATTTGAAAATAGGTAAAAATCATGATAAATACGAAGATATTATCAACACTTAAGGCTTTTTCGACTAAATAACCGGTAAAAAACTCCAAAGCCTGCTCTTGTCCTCTCCAGTAATAAATAATAGTATTGAATATAAGGGCAAGAAAAATCCAGACAAAAGTCCATGTTAAAGCCTCTTTTACCGACACTTCATGACTTTTACGATGAAAAACGCCCAAATCAAGTGCCAACATTAGAATCACAAAGGCATTAAAAATTATCCAAAATATAATAGGTGTGTCCATACTTTATTTTATTATAAGATTTTACCGAGTTAAATTAACTTCTGTTGAGTAAATAATAACTCGCATTAAGGATAGTTGCAAAAGTCACCCACATTAAATAAGGTAAATTGATATATGCGGCTAATGGTTTGATTTTGTAAAACATAATAAGCGTGATGATGATACTTATCCATAATAAAATAATTTCGATCAAGGCCAGGCCAATCATATTAAAATAGAAAAAGATAAAGCTCCAAGCAAAGTTGAGTGCTAATTGTAGTAAAAACACAAGAATGGCAATATTGCGTTCTTTGCTTTCGCTTTGTTTCCAAATTAAAAACAAAGAAATGCCCAGAAGTAAATATAGGGATGTCCAAACTGGACCAAACAGCCAATTGGGGGGATTGAATGATGGCTTGTTAAGTGTTTCGTACCATTCAGGTACAGCATCTGCTGTAAATAATCCTGCTATAGCCCCTATGCCTAAAGGCAATGCAAGTGATGCTAATAGTTTAAGGATTTGGGATTTATTCATAAAAAATTCTTTCAAAATTAATTTGACTTTGCATTATTTTTAAAAGTATAAGATATACCAATGGAAAGATAATGGAATAATGCAAAATTGTATACTTCATCATTATCAGCACCACCTTCAAGAATACGGTATCCTGCACGAATATCAAAATTGTTTGAGAGCTTATGTGTTGCAGCAATCAGAATATCTTCGGCTCTTCCCTGGGGGGCGGCAAGTGCATCACCATCCAGAAGAAGGCCAAATTTATCATCAACCTTCCACAATAGCCTGAAATTAATAATTGGTACAAAACCAACATTAGTTTTTTCAGATATTAATCCAGGCGAAGAGAGTGAAATTTTAGCATCTCTTATTTTTGCAGTGAATCCTAATCCAAACTCAAACTTTGGTTTTTGCACAATATTGTATCGGTATGTGAGCCTATATGAATTAAATTTATACGTACCGTTAAGTTGAGTATTGGCAGGAAACACTATTCCTTCGAAGAAAATATCATTTGTTACGCTCCCTTTAGATTTAGTTTCGAGAGGAGCATATAATAATGAAAGTGTATGTCGCGATTTTATTGTGTAATTAAACCTTATCCTGTAGAAAAGATCTGTTTTAGGAATGAAATCGTTTTTTAACGAAAATATTGTACCCAGATCACCAGGAATACGAACATCATTATACCCTGTAAAAACAAGGCCGGATTCCAAATCAATCAGGGCCTGGGCTTTTATTGATTTGGAAGGGTAAAGGGCAAACAATAAAATAGAAATTGAATAAATTATTGTTTTCATTTTTTTTGTTTTTTAATTTATAACAAGTTTTCTTTGTTAATAGTGCCACCTAAGTTACGTATAAATTTTGTTCGGGATTCCGGAACAATTTCCTGGCGATACGTTAAGAGCTAAATTAAGAGTCAGCACTTTATAATCCGCAATTCCGCCGTGCAAAAAATTATATGATGTCAGCAATTGGCCTTTTTATTATTTTAAATGCTTATCCTCTATTATACCTAAATGAATTTTTATTAGACACCGATACCGTCAGAAGTCTTTCAAATAAAGCCTCGCCATAATATCGACGATTAAATTTGTAACAAAATTCATTCAGATAATTTTGTAAAAATGCTGGGTTAACATCATGATACATATTCAAGAGCATCTTTTTTGCATTGTTTATAGTTAAATGTATCCAAGGCAATGCCTCCCCAACCATTTCTGTGGGGGAAACCTTGGGATTATACTCATTTATTACAGATTTCAACTTTACATATGAAGGAAAATCATCCGTATCTAATACGGCATCTTTAGAGACTTTTTCCTCTAAGATAGGCGTTATGGTGTCGGCTTCTAAGTTTTCAATTACCTGCATCTGTATAAACCCTACCCTTCGTGGTTTCCCTTTTTTAGTGGTCTTTCCCTCAACAACTCTACTTTCTGACTTTGCAAAAACTTTGGTTTTCCTTTGACTTCCCCATCCTCGTTTTAATGGTTTGTCCTTTTCCTCCTTTGCTGTGATAGAAGAAAAAAAGCCTTCATGAAGATCAATTTGACTGGCAAGTTGGTATCTTTCATCCCTGCTGCCCATGGCTGAGCGTAACTTATACAGCATCTCCCAAACAGGCTGATAAAGTTTATGTCCCAGCTGCCGTTGTACCTCTTTGGCCGAAAAGCTCTTCCTGGCCGATGTCAATAGATGGATAGCTATAAACCAATACTGGAATGGTAGCTTCGAATTATGCATAATCGTGCCGCTTCGCAATGTAGTTCGGGTTTTACAATTTTTGCATTCATATTGCCATTGGTCCCATTTCCAATAATGCTCCGTACCTCCACAACGTGGACAGGTTACTCCATGTTTTTCCCTGATTTCTTTGAACTTTAGTTTCCAACTTTCCTCATTGGGATAGGTGTTCGTAAAGTATATCAGGTTCATTTCTTCTTGAGTTTCTACAAATATATTATTTTTAGGTATTATATTGGATTAACGTAAATTCCAATTAATTCTGTTTTCATACACCAGTTCTTTTTTAACATCTTTAATAACCATTTCTCCTACCGGATCAATCAATGACCGATCGTTAGCTATACTAGTGAATATTAAATCGGATATCGGAAATGCATTCAATGATTCTTCCGGGAATGGGTGAAGCAGGTTCGAAACTAAGGTAAGCATTCCATCCGTCTTAAGCCAACGTTTGTAATGCCTGTCGTTCAATATAAGGGGTAAGCGCGAAATACCGGCTTTTAGAAATTCCCCGAAAACAGGAACCGTGATAATCGAAAAGCCATAAACAAGAGGATCTAAAATATCCTTCTTCCAAGCATCCCAAACACAAGCCAATCCAAAGGGACGCTTTTTATCCTTTAAAAACACCAGATATGGCTTTTGAGAAGTGCTTTGTACAATAAAATAATCTACAGGGAGGACTCCCCGCTGCTCACGAATCTGCTTTCGAAAAAGAGGGGATTGGATAATCCCTTTTTTAAGGATGCCATCGTCGGAGATATGCCTGTCCCCTTCCAATGGAGCCTCAAGAATCAAGCTCTCCTCCTTATAAGAACCGGGAGTCATCCCAAAACGGAAAGAAGAAATTTCGTGCGCCCGATGCGATGAAACAAACGGCATCATATCTCCCGGACGGAAATTATAATTTGGCGTATATGAAACTGTTTCGGGCATCATCACTTCAAATTTCCTTTCCAATGTAATCCGCTCCTTCAGCAATCCAAAAATCATCCTGATTTGTTTTTAATCAAATATCACGATGATAATATAAACTATTCTTGCAAATAATAAAATGGTTACTTCAGGTAATATCAAAAATATCTTCTGGATAAACTGCCTGTAAACTCAGGCTGAGTATGTATCTTAATAATCAACTTTCATTACTTCAAACCCAGACACTACATCAAATAATTCTTCATCAATAGAACTTTGTCGCAAACTATGGAATTTATGGCTTAATTCGTCGAGCAATTCATCAATATTTTTTTCGGCACGTTGCATGGCAGCCAGGCGGCTTGCGTTTTCGCTGGCCAACGATTCGGCACAAGCCTTAAATAAAGACGTAAAAAGATAGGCATGGATGAGTGACAATAAGGTTGGTTTTATCCCTCCAACAACCTGAGGCATGAGTTTAGTTGGCCATTTAAGGGTTGTGAGCGATTGTCTCCACATTTCATCTAACGGCAATAAACGTTGAGTTGTGGGAATGTAATTAACTGCTGACTTTTGTTGATTGTGAAAAATATAAATTTCATTTGTTTTGTCGTTATTAAAAACCTCTTCACTCTGTGCTAAAATCTGCTGTACAAGTGGAGTTATCGCATTCACCGAACCGGGAACAGCGTAGAGTTTTGAAGTGTTGTAACCTATATCTGAAAGCAACAATTGAACCCGTTCGCCCACCGCCCATATTTCCTTTCTACCAGGTAAGGCTTGGAGCGATTGGGATACAAAATCGACAAGAGAATCGTTAAACTGGCCCACCAATCCTTGATCCGAACCAAAAACAATGGCGCAAATTATTTTTTCGTTATTTCTTTTGGTCTCTTTATTCTCAATTATGGTAACCAAATTTTGCTGCTTGAAATAGGCGATGATGCCCAAAGAAACTGTGCGGTAATAATCTCCAAGTGAATTCACTGCCGTCTCATATTGCCCAATATTTGAGGCTGCTACCGCCTTCATGGTTCGCACCACCGATTTGAGGTCTTCGGCTCCGCTCAATTTTCGGCGTAAACTTTCCTGTGTTTGCATTAGTTAGTATTTTGTTCAACTTCAGTTTTTTCCTGAAAAGGCAAAAGTGTATTTTTCGCTAATTTTAAAATTGCTTCACGGTCTGCATCATGCAATCCTTCATCAGAAAACAAACGTTTCACTAATTCAGCCGGAAGCTCCGCACTCATTTTCCGCAAGGCAAGTTCTGCTTCCTGCATTTTATTTATGGGTACGGTATCAAAAAGTTCGCCTGACAATGCAAGTAGCACAACTATTTGATCTGGTACAGCTATTGGTTGAAGTTCCTGTTGTTTGAAACACATTCGGATTCGTTTTCCATGTTCAATGATTTTGCGGGTATCTGCATCCATACGCGTACCGAAACGCGAAAACGTTTCCAATTCCTCAAACTGGGAGTAGGCAAGTTTTAGGTTACCTGTTATGGAACGATAGGCCGATAATTGAGCTTTGCCACCTACACGCGAAACAGATTTACCCACATCGACAGCAGGTAAAATGCCTAATTCAAACAGTTTAGGCGAAAGGTATATTTGTCCATCGGTAATGGATATAAGGTTTGTAGGGATGTAGGCCGAAATATTTTGAGCCTCTGTTTCAATAATAGGCAAAGCAGTAAGCGAACCACCTTTGAGTTCGTCGCTCAGGTGTGTGGCCCGTTCTAATAATCGGGAATGGATGTAAAAGATATCGCCGGGAAAGGCTTCTCGTCCCGGAGGTCGTCGCAATAAAAGAGAAAGTTCACGGTATGCGCGGGCATGATGTGTGAGGTCGTCATAAACAATAAGTACATCACGGCCCTGTTCCATAAAATATTCGGCAATGCTTGTAGCTGCATAAGGAGCGATATATTTGAATCCCGGGGCGTTGTTGCCTTCGGTTGCAACCACAACGGTATATTCCATTGCCCCTTTTTCTTCGAGATTAGCAATTACTTTCGCAATAGAAGATGCGCGTTGACCGATGGCACAATACACACATAGTACATTTTTATCGTGTTGATTGAGAATGGCATCAATGGCAATGGCAGTTTTGCCGGTCTGACGGTCGCCTAAAATTAATTCGCGTTGCCCGCGACCAATAGGAATCAGTGCATCAATCACTTTCAGCCCTGTTTGCAAAGGAACGCTAACCGTAGCGCGTTCCATAATAGCATGAGCCGGACGCTCAATAGGCAGGCGCTGCTTAAAATCAATTGCGCTTTTGCCGTCCATAGGTTCGCCCAGTGGATTAATAACCCTGCCAATTAACGCGTTATCGACAGGAATATCCATTACACGGCCCGTGCGCTCTACTTCATCGCCAGCATTTAATAGAGAATCTTCGCCCAACAAAATAACCCCTATTTCATCTTCGTCAATATTGTAGGCTATACCAAATAACCCGCCCGGAAACTTTAACAATTCTTCAAACCTTACACCCGGCAAGCCCGAAACTTTAACAATGCCTGCCGATACACGCACAACAGTCCCTATTTCGTGGGGTGTAAAAGAGAGGGTGTGAGCTACCCTACCTTTGTCCATTAGCTCGAATGTGCTGTTTATCGCTTTAGTAAATTGATTTAAAGGCATGTTATTTTTTTTTCTGGTTCTAATTTGGTTCTTCTTTCATTGTTTCAGAAATACTCTTTTGAAGCGAATTGAGGTACGCTGAAATGCTCCATGCCAGTTTATATCCATTTGATGTAAGTTCAATACCACTGATAATTTCGGGTGCAGTTTTAAATTGAAAATGCGTTTCTGTGCCGAGTATTGCATTCACTGCGCTTTTTATGCCCGTTTGTTGTTTCTCTAACAAATCAAAAGCACTTTGCACTAGAATCGGATCATGACCAGCGGCAAGCAGGTTTGAATCCTGTTTGAAAGCTTCAATAAATTGTTCCTTTTCTTCAATTGTCAAAGCATACAAGCGCTTAATAAAGATGTTTGCAGACTGTTCTTCCATACTAAGGGAAGCCAAGTCGGCAAGCGTTTTTCTTGCGATGGCAAAAACTTCCTGTTGTGTCTTAAGTACAATGTCGCGGTTTAGATTCTCCTGCATCTCTTTCAATGATTTCTCAAGATTAGAGCGCAACTCTGCTGCTTCATTCCTAGCATCTTCAAGGAGTTTTTGCCGTTCCTCATTGGTTTCAGCAATAGCATTGTCCATTAGCTTTTTCTTTTCCTTATCGAAGGTTTCATTCTTCTTCAGGAATTCAATCTGTTCTTTTTTAGCGCTAGTATCTTGCGCTTCGGCATCTTTTATTTGAGCAGCAATTTTTTCTTCGCGTTCGTCAATGGCTTTGAGTATTGGCTTATAGAGGAATCGCTTAAGTAACCAAACTAAAATGAGGAAATTAAGCACCTGTGCTATTACCGTGAACCAGTTTATTTGCATTTTGAATGATTTACTTCGCTATAATGTGATTCCAGAATGGGTTGGCAAAAATGAGTATCATCGAAACCACGAAACAATATATGGCTGTTGATTCAATCATTGCCAAGCCTACAAATAAAGTCCTTGTAATAGTTGGTGCAGCATCGGGTTGCTGTGCAATTGATGTTAACGCTGTAGATACAGCTTTCCCTTCGCCTATAGCCGGGAACATGCAACCGATGCTTGTCGAAAATCCGGCAGTAACAATTGATGCCACTGCTATTAATGATACAGTATCCATTTTATTCCTCCTTTAAATTATTTTCTAATTTGTTTGCCTCAAGAATAAAAACTCCAATTTGATTGTTCATCCCCGAAATGGGGGTAACTATCTTCAGTTCCGGTAAACCCGCGATTGTTTCCTGGCTTTTTATGTTGATGTAATCGGTATTTTGTGTCCCTACATCTTTTTTATCGGTTGAAATTTCAATTACTGAATTTACAGTATTAATAAGTTGTAGTTTTAAAATACCAGGCGTTTTGATAAATTCATTGAAATACTGATTAATCTGGTCTTTATTCCCCCTTATTAATTCACTCCGTATAGCCCACGAAAAAGTTTTTGCGGTAAGTTGCAAGTAGGCTGAATTCAAGCTATCCAACTTTGTTTCATATCTGGTAGCAATCTCCAATTTTTCTTTTTCTGTATTTTTTTCGAGAAAATATAATTTGGAAAAATGCCAAACCAGGACAATGATTATGATTAGTATTAATCCTAAATAATACTTTGATCGGTTGAGAAAAGTTTTTGGTTTGCTATCTGCTGTTTTCATTATGCTAATTTTTAGTTGTTATCAATTTTCCCTTATCCAATGGTTTAGAATCATGCACGGCTGCGGCAATATAAACCGTTGCCAGAATACTGAATATATAAGCTTGCACCATGCCAGTTAGCAGGCCAAGGGCTTTCATTACTATGGGGAATATAAAAGGTGTTATACTTAAAAGAATGGCGATAATCATTCCGCCGCTCATAATATTACCGAACAAACGCACCGCTAATGCAAGGGTACGTGTGATTTCGCTGATGAGGTTAAATGGCAGCATAATAAATGTTGGTTGTAAATATGATTTAAGGTAGCCAAGCAAACCTGTCTTTGCAATTCCAAAAAAAGGAACTGCCATAAAAACACAAATAGCTAAGGCTGCGGTTGTGGAAAGCGAACCGGTAGGTGGTTCGTACCAAGGTAATATGATTAGAATATTGGATGCTACAATAAATATGAACAGGGTGCCGATAAAACCAATATAATCCTTGGGTTTCTTCAGCCCTATTTCTTCAATTTGATTGTTTATGGTTGTTACCAACATCTCAAGAATGCATTGCCAGCGCGAGATACGAATATCTGTCCGGAGTTTTCGGGTAATCAATACCGCAGCAATTACCAGCACAAGCATAATTGCCCATGTGGTGACAATGGTAAGGTTAATGGTAACAAAGCCATGTTCCCAGAAAATGGTTTCGTCGGGACTAAGTTTCATGCTGCACTTTTTTTAGAAATTCTTTTTTTTCCATTAATTTAGTAAAATGGCCTACCAAAAAGCGGGCTATAATAAAGCCAAGCACACAAACAAGAAGTCGTTGCCAACTTCCCTCTGAAACATAATAAAACCCTATTAAAATAATACTTACACGCAAAAAGAAACTTACGAAAACCCATATTGACGGTATTTTTGTTTTAACAACTTTTTTTACGGTAACCCAAAGCCCCAAAAAGAAAAGTATACCTAATAATATGCCCGCTATAAAAGCCAATATCATAAATAAAGTTTCATTCATCATCTTCGTCTTTTTGGTTCATCTCCTTATGTTCTTTGTTTACCCAACGCCAAGCAATCATGCAGCCAACTAATAAACCCAAAATCAAAAAGGTCAGCGTCCACGAAAACGTTTGAGGGTATTTTCTGTCTATCCATATTCCCAATAAGGCTCCCAAAAATGTTGGAACTACAATTGTCCAACCCACTATTCCCATCATTCCGAGGCCAAACCAAACACTTTTTTTATCGTTATGCAGTGCTTTGAGTTTGCGTTGCGCTTTATCACCAACTTCTTTACTAAATTCGGTGGCCTCCTTTTTATCAACAGATTGCATAGCTATTCATTTTTAAATTTCTCCAGACTTAAAAGGAATCCGCTTTCCATCTTTGCCATAGTAGACCGAATTTCTCGTTCGGTGTCGTCCAACTTCTTATACTCATTTTCGACCGATTCATGCAGCTTGCCAAGGTCTGTGCCGCCAAAAGCATTACGCACTGAAACCAATACATGTTTGCCGGCTTTTACTAATATTCCCTCGTCAACAGCTAAGTAATGAACGTTGTTCGATTCTGTTTGATAAGTAAAAATGCTTGGAACAATTGCGGCAACACAATCGAGCCGTTGCGGCAACAAGCCAAAAGAACCTTCGCTTGTTTCAGCAACAATGCTTCTGACATTTTTAATTTCAGCGAAAATACGGTAGGGCAGGAGTATTTTTAAATCCATGGCTATAAATATTTAGTGTTGGAAGTCCGAAGTCGGGAGATGGAAGACAAATCAGCCGTTTTAATACGTTTCAACATTCAGACTTTCAATTTATTTTACTTCAGCTTCCTTTTTGCTTTTTTCACATCTCTATTTTGTTTTTCGTCTTCTGTCTTCTGAGTTTCCTCTTCCGTCTTTGTAGGCCTGTCTCCCGACTTCAGTCTCCTTTCCTCTTCGCCTCATCTATTGTTCCAATCATAAAAAAAGCACTTTCGGGCACATCCTTAAACTCATCGGAAAGTATGCGTTCGCATCCGTTAAGGGCATCGTCCAAACTAACTTCCTTTCCTTTCATATCGCTGAATTGTTCGGTTGTAAAAAAAGGTTGGGTGAAAAATCGTTCCAAACGCCGGGCACGGTTTACAACATTGCGGTCGCCGACCGATAATTGTTCCATACCAAGCATGGCAATAATATCTTTGAGTTCCTCGTATTGAGCGAGAGTTTGGCGTATTTCCTGTATCAGTTTATAATGTCTTTCACCAATAATTCCGGGTGTAGCCATTTTTGAATTAGAATGCAGTAAATCGATAGCTGGGTAAAGACCTTCGCTCGCCTTTTTTCTGGAAAGAACTATGGATGCCGAAAGGTGCGAGAATGTATGCACTGCAGCAGGATCGGTTAAATCATCGGCAGGGACATAAACAGCTTGAATAGAAGTTATTGCTCCGTCATTGGTATTGGCAATTCGCTCCTCCAATTTGGAAAGTTCCGTTTCCAAGGTTGGCTGATATCCCAAGCGTGATGGCATTTGTCCCATTAAGCCCGACACTTCCATGCCAGCCTGAATGAACCTAAAAATATTATCAATAAGTAATAATACATCGCGTTGTTCGTCATCGCGAAAATATTCTGCCATAGTCAACGCAGCATGTCCAACCCGAAAACGAGCGCCAGGAGGTTCGTTCATCTGACCGAACATCATCACCATGTTTTCAAGTACACCTGCTTTTTTCATATCGTGATAAAGCTCATGCCCTTCCCGACAGCGTTCACCAATGCCACAGAACATACTCACGCCTTTATTGTGGCCAACCATGTTATGAATCATCTCGGTAAGCAAAACTGTTTTTCCTACACCTGCTCCACCAAACAAACCTGTCTTTCCGCCACGTTCCAATGGTATTAGTACATCAATTGCCTTGATACCTGTTAAAAAAATCTCTGATTTTGTCGACCGTTTTGCCAATGGCGGAGGCGATTGATGTATATTTCGCCTTTCAAGTTCGGTTGATAAAGGCTTCTCAAGGTCAATGGTATTGCCAAAAACATCGAACATCCGCCCCATTATTTCTTTTCCAACGGGAACTGTAAGTTGTTTTTCTTCAGATTCTACCATCATGCCCCTTGCTAAACCCTGCGTGGGTGTTAATGCTATTCCTCGAATGCGGTGAGCTTCGAGTTGGGTCAATACTTCAATGGATATTTCTTTATCTTTTCCTGTGTGAAGTAAGGTATAAATGGGGGGTAAATTATTTTCGAACCATACATCTACCACACTACCCCGGACTGAAATAACTTTTCCGAAATTTCGAGAGTTGTTTTTATGATTTGAAACTATCTCCATTTTATGTTTTTTCAGTATTTTGACAAGTAAATATTTATTGTAAAGGTTAATAACAATAATAGGGTAAGTGTTACATAACTTTTGAGAAGAGTTACATTATTCACACATCTTTGAAATTTGAAGACACTTTGAAAAACTTTTTATTGCTTAATTATCCGACCGTCTTCTATTTCAATAATGCGGTGTGAATTCTTGGCAAATTCCTCGTCGTGTGTTACTACTAATAACGTTTGTTGATTTTCTTCGGCTAACCGTTTAAATATATCGAACACGATTAAACCGTTTTTCTTGTCTAAATTGCCAGTTGGTTCATCGCACATAATAATACTTGGGCTGTTAATTAGTGCTCGAGCAATAGCTACTCGTTGCTTTTCGCCACCCGAAAGTTGGTTGGCATATTTGTCGGACAATGGATGAATATCAAATTCTTTTAACAGATCCATCGCCTTTATCTTCACTTCATCTTCTTTCAATACTCCAAGTTTCAAACCGGGCAACATCACGTTTTCCAATACGGTAAACTCGTTTAATAAATAATGGAACTGAAATACAAACCCAATTTTTTCATTGCGTACCCGGGCTAATTGTTTTTCTTTTTTGCCCCTCATTGTTTCTTGTTCTATCAACACATCGCCCTCATAATCAGTATCCATTGTTGAAAGTATATAGAGCAATGTCGATTTGCCACAGCCCGATTTACCGATAACAGACACAAATTCTCCTTTGTTTACGGTAAAAGCAATATCATTCAAAACCCTTACCGTTAAATGGTTGTGAAAACTTTTGTTAATATGTTTGGCTTCAAGTATAATAGTGTTGACCATATTATTTTCCTCTAATAATTATTACGGGGTCAATTTTACTGGCTTTGCGAGCAGGTGCCCAACCAGCCACGTAAGTTGTTGCTAGTGAAAATGTAAAACCAATAATATAGAACACCGGATTGTAATTGATGGGGTAGGTTTTTATTGTTGGTAGCGATGCCGTAACAAAAGGAATTTGATCGATGGTAAAAGACATCAGGAATCCGAAAAGCAAACCTAACAAACCACCAAACATACCAATGCTTAGGGCAATCACTATAAAGATGCGAATTACATCGATACCAGAGAAACCAGTTGCTTTTAGAATGGCTATTGAATCCATTTTTTCATATATCATCATATTTAAAATATTATAGATGCCAAACCCTGCCACAATAAGCAATGTAATACCTACAGCATACGATATAAGTGTCCGTACAAAAGAGCCTGTTTCGAATTGTGCATTTGCTGTTTGTATGTCTTCAGCATCGGTCTGGAAGAGTTGAGCATATTCCTTTGCAATGGAAGGCGCGAGATTTATATCGCTGAGTTTTATTTGTATATCGGTAATATAATTACTTGGTTTGCCAAGTATTTTTTGTGTTGTACTAATGGATGCGTAGCTCTGCACTTTATCTAATTCCTGAATACCCGATTGAAAAAAGCCTACTACTTTCAACGAAAATCGTTCCTGTTTAATGGTGGTTACGTGTACTGCATCGCCTATATTTGCCATCAGTTTATCAGCTAATGCTTTTCCTAAAATAACACTGTTGGAAACATTCATTATATCGAGCGAATTTCCAGCAACCACATAATCGCTAAAGTAAAATAACCGACTTTCAGCTTTAGCATCGATACCACTGACAATACCAGTAATGTCGATAGCTCCATCGTTAAAAAAGACTTGTGCCGTAATTTTAGGTGCAACACCTTTTACCCGATTGTCTGTTTTAAGGGCTTGCATGATGGCTCCACTATTGTAAATTTCGTTTCGGCTGCTACTCGATTTTATAGACTGAATGAAATTGTAGCTACCTTTAAATTCACTTGAAATATTTACAGGTTGATGGATGCTAGGTTTTATGTCGTTATACAACCGTATATGTGCAGTGCGATTGAGCATTAAACCATCGAGTAAGTCGTTTAGGCCTGCCATAAAGCTTAACAAAGCAATAAACATGGTAATGCTGAATGTTACACCAATAGCTGCCACAAGTGTTTGTTTCCACCGAGCCAGCAATAGTGATTTTGCGATACGCAGGATTAATTTTGTATTCATGGATTGGTTTTATAGATGATATCATTGGAGGTCAATCCACTTATAATTTCTACCATCTGATAATCTTTAAGCCCAATAACTACTTTTCGTAATTTCTCTTTGTTCATCATTACCATCGAATCGCCAATGAGATAGCTTCGGGGAATGGTTAAGGCTTTTTCTTTTGAGCGGATAATAATATTCGCTTCTACCGATAAATTTGGATAAGGTGCCTGAGGCTTGGTAACAAAAATAGCATTCACGGTGAACGACCGCGACGACTCATTCATCAAAGGTTCAATTTTTTCAACAGATGCTTCAAATACTTCGCCTTTGTAACTGTCCATTGTAAAGAGTATCTTTTGACCTTGCTTAATACGTGCAATGTCAAATTCATCTACTTTCAATTCAATGAAAAATGCTGTGGCATCGCCAATGATCGCCATAGGATATTGTGAATTTGCCAATTCGCCCTTTTCTTTCAAAATTTTATATATTTTGCCTTCAGCATCGGCCCTGATGATGTAGTTATCTGCAAGTGCGTTACTTATCTTTAAATTTGTTTTTGATTGTTGCGACGCAAATTCGAGTTGCCTTTTTAATTCAACATAGCGAAGGCGAGCCGTTTCGTAGTTGGCTGCTGAGTTTTTATAAGCCAATTGCCGTTGCTCAAATTCGTTAAGACTACCAATATTTTGCGTCCATAAATTACGTTGTCGCTTAAAAAGTGCTGAATCGTTTTTCAATTTACTCAATGCAAAACGTATTGCCACCTTTGCTTCGGTTAATTTGTCGGTATTAGAATACATGGCAGCATTTTCGGCTGCCAGTATTGCATTGTCGGTATTTAGCTTCGACGACTCGTTCAATACTTTCATCAGAGTGTCGCCTTTTTTTACCAAATCGCCTTCAGAAACCATTATATCTTGAATCAATCCGTTGACTGTGGAATAAACCTGATACTGGTTTTCGCTTTTAACAATGCCCGAGGCATAAACAGATTCCGAAATATTTTCGATAACTGGTTTGGTTTGTTCATTTCCGCTATTACACGATACGAATAGTAAAATGGTAAAAAGGATTATAAATATTTTCATTCGTTTATTATTTATGGGCGTGTTTTATTGATTTTTTAATAAAGACGCACGGCTGTGCATCTTTTTGCAATAGTATGAAGTGTTTCATTTTGAATCGTATGAACAAAAACGTTCGGTTTGAAATGTACCGATAGAATCGTATGGTTTGAGACTCACGGCCGTGCGCCTCTATGAGTATGCGGTGTATTATTTATTGATAATAAATAATATGGTAAAGGTGTGAAACTTTAATTGCTTGTATGTTACACAATTTTTGGAAAAAATTACATTGTTCACATATTGAATTGAACGAATTTGCTTTTACAACTTACTTGATTATTTCTTTTCTAATGCTTCTTTTTCTTAGCTGCTTCTTCTGTTTTTTTTCTAAAGTACCCTCTTAAAAAGAAAGTTTGTTTTGCGGCATTCATGTTTTCATCCAATCCTTTGGAACCCTTTTTTAAATTAATCAGGGTCAGATTCAGATTCTCCGCAAGGATGGTATCTCTTATTAGCCGTCCTATTGTTCCATTCCCCGCGTTAATATTATACATCATTTCTGTTAGTTGTTTGGAGATAATTGCTGCATTCCCCGCGGTAACATTTATTTTTGCCATAATGGTATCTGCTCCGGTCAATCCTTCGGTACTTTTCTTTAAGTTTAATATGGTCTGATTCAAATTCCCGGCTATGGTTGAATCTTGTATTAGCCGACCAAGGGTTCCATCTCCTTTGTTAATTTTATTCATAATTTCTGCAAGTTGCTGCGATACAACTTCAGCATTCCCAGCTGTTATCTTTAAACTTGTCATCAAAACTTCAGACCCTGTTAAGCCTTTTGAGAATTTATTCAAATTGGATATGGTTTGATTTAAATTTTCGGCCAGGATTGAATCTTGAATTAAACGGCTAATTGTACCATGCCCCCTGTTTATATCATAAGTAATTTCGGAAAGTTGATGGGTGATAATTTCTGCATTTAAAGCTGTTGCATCCAATTTTGCAATAATAGCATTTGTTTCAACAGGTTCTATTGAAAGAAGGCTTTCACCATCTTTTAATAACGTGGCATCGGGACTTCCCTGAGTGATAATTATAAGTTTGTCTCCAATAATACCTTCCGAGCCCAATGTTACCTTGCAATCGACTTTAATAAACTGCCATACTTCTTGTTTAATCACCAAATCAACTTTTACAGTAGTATCATTAATAATGACAATATTATCGACTGTGCCAATATTGATTCCTGAAAAACGAACATTATTTCCCACTTGTAATCCACTTACATTCGAAAAAGTAGTAGTAAGTTTATTTACTGGATTAAATAGGTTCTTTTGTTTTCCGATGATAAATATTGCGACTACAAAAAGTGTCAGCCCACCTGCAACAAACAGTCCTAACTTAAATTTAAATTTTTGTGTATGTGAATCCATTATTTATTTGTTCTCATTTTTGACTAATATCTAACTTTCAAAGCTATGTTTCCCAGAGTTTTAATATCGTCATGGTCTGTAAATACAACTCTTCCTTTTTTTGAAATTACTTCCCAGGCAATTTCGCTGGTAATATCATCAATAACATTAGGCAGAGTGGCATCCTCCACTAAATCAAATGAAAACTCATTATTCATTTTTACAGCTTGATTAAAACTATTGTGGGCAATTAATAAATCTCCTTTGCCTTCTTTTACTGCTCTATAAATATCAGACAAGTCGGTAATTACTTTACTTTGTCCTACGGCTTCTTTCATTTCATTTATAGCCTCTGTTCGATGTTGTTTTTGCTTTTCCTTTATAATTTCCCAAGCATGTGCAGAAATTTGATGATTGGCTATGTGATTATAGTCGATATTAGCATATCCTAAGTAAACATTGGGCTTATCGGCAACTTGCATTAGTCGGCTGTAATTATCTTCGGTACAAATAACAACGCAATATTGGTTGGTGGAATTATGAACTTTAACAACTGCTTTATCTACTTCATTCAAGAATTCGCGTACCATGTTATCAGCAGCTTTTGGATCACTTATTTTCTGTGATTCGGTATTGAAATGCGGGTTTTTGGCAAATGGAAAATCGTCATTCTCAATTTCCCCTACTATAGTATAGTTTAATGCTTCCAATAACTTAACTCCACTTTGGGATAAAAGCAGAACTAAATAATTTTCGCTTCTATTATATTCTTTTATTAACGAACGAATAGCAAAAGTGTCGGATATATAAACTTTATTCTCCTTAACTTTCCATAATGATTTAATAATTTCTTTTGTGTTGTTCGAAAGAAAAATATGCAAACTGTCTAAGTTATAGTTCGCATCTATTTCTGAAGGAATTTGTTCTAATTTCTCCAATAAAGGAGCGATAGCTTTTTTATCAAATTCAGCAATAAGTCTTGTTTCAGCTTCCTTGCATAAGTTTTTCAGACCTATGGTATCTTGCGCATTTGCAGGATGTGTCCTGTGTGTATTCATTGAAATAGTTACACATGGTTTGCTTATTTCGGAAGTAAGCCTTTCTATTTTTTCATTCTTCATGATTATTTTATTATATAATGTGCATTATTTTATCGAATTATTTTCAATGATCCGATAAAACCCGAGTCGTCTTTGGGTAGGGAGGTATATTTTACTTTTATTTTGAAAGAATAAAGGTCTGTACTTTTAAACAGGTAATTGTTACATAACTTTTGAATTGAATTACATTATTCACACATTGTAGCACTTATAATGTATGGCTGCGAATGAAGATTAAGTGGAAAATAGTATTGCTTTTGTTATAGGGCTTGCTATATATAGCTAACCTTTATCATATTTGATGTTCCATGAAGAGCAAATGGGGTGCTACCGACATAAACCACACAGTCTCCCTCGATCAATTGCCCATTGTTTTTAAGTATTTCCGTTGATATATGAATAGCTTTGTCCAAATGGTCGAATGTATCTAAGTAAAAAGGCCTGATTCCCCAAACCAGCGAATTTTTGTGCAACAGTTTTTTATTATTGGTAAAGGCATAAATATTGGATTTGGTCCTGTGACTGGAAACCCTGATTGAAGTGTACCCCGAATGTGAAAATGTTATTATTGCTTTTGCACCGACTTGCTGAGCTAAATTGGATGCTTGATAGCAAATAGAGTCGGCAAGAAAGGTTGGTTTGCTTTTATCTGGCTCATGCTGCACAACCAGATTTTTTCCTTTATTTTCTGTATATTCAATAATCTTTTGCATGCTTCTTATGGTTTCTACCGGATATTTACCCACCGAGGTTTCTCCACTAAGCATCAGGGCATCAGCTCCATCAAGCACTGCATTGGCCACGTCGTTGGCTTCAGCCCTGGTAGGCCTGAAATTTACGATCATGCTTTCCATCATCTGTGTTGCTATTATAACAGGTTTTGATTTCTTGATGCACTTTTCTACAATCAATTTTTGAATGATTGGAACTTCATCAAAGGAGACTTCTACACCAAGGTCGCCACGTGCCACCATAATGCCATCGGCTACATCAATAATCTGATCTATTTTCAATAATGCTTCAGGTTTTTCAATTTTAGCAATTACACCGGCATCACCTTTTTCTTTCCTAATAAGTTCTTTTAGTTCAACAATATCTGAAGCTTTTCGGACAAACGACATCCCAATCCAATCGACACCTTGTTTAATCGCAAAAATTGCATTAGAAATATCCTCCGTAGTTAAACATGGCAACGAAACTTTGGTATCAGGAAGGTTTACCCCTTTTTTTGACGAGAGTGGCCCTCCATAAATGACCTTTGCTTTTACCATATCTTTTTTATTGGTTTCAATCACTTCCAATTTTATTTTGCCATCATCAATGAGTACTAATCCTCCAATAATAACATCGTGTGGAAATTCCTGATAACTCATGTAAACATGGTCTTTGTTACCTATACATTTTTCTGTAACAAATGTGATAATATCACCCGATACTAATTGGATAAGGTTATTTTCAATTTTGCCAACTCTAAGCTTTGGACCTTGCAGATCAGCAAGGATTGAAACATTGGTTTCCAATTCCAGATTTAACTCCTTAATTATATTTATTAACTTTAAATGCTCTTCCTTCGAGGAATGTGAAAAATTTAACCTGAAAACAGAAACACCTTCATTAATCATTTTATGAATAATATCTTTAGAGGAGGATGCTGGGCCTAAAGTTGCAATTATTTTAGTTTGTGAATTTACTTGATGCATGGTTATGTGTTTTATTCAAAAAATCGAAACGGCTTTAAGGCTTATAATTCAATTGTTTTTATGATATTCTTTAAGGTTGTTGCAGAATGTTTAAATAACTCCTGCTCTTGATCTGACAGGTCGAGTTTTAGGTATTGTTCTACACCCTTCATATTAACTATGGATGGAATACTAATACACACATCACTTATTCCACAATAGTTGGTAACTAACGTGGAAACTGGTAAAATTGAATTTTCGTTTCGTAAAATTGACCTGGTAATTTTGACCAATGCCAGTGCTATGGAATAGTTTGTAGCTCCTTTTGCCTGGATAATCTTATATGCTGCATTTTTCACTTTCACGAATATCTCAGCCAAGTCGTTTTTTGCATTGCCATGCCCTGCATAATCAGCACAATATGTTTCTATTGCCATCCCACCAATGGTTGCATTACTCCAAACGGGAAGTTCAGTGTCGCCATGCTCGCCAATAATGTATGTGTGAATATTGCTTGGGTCTACTTTGCAATATTCGCTTATCATGTACTTTAACCTTGCTGTGTCCAGGACTGTTCCGGAACCTATTACCCTGTTTGCAGGTAAGCCCGACAATCTTAAAGTTACATAAGTAAGAATATCTACCGGGTTTGTTACGACCAAAAGAATAGCATTCCCTGCATGTTTTGAAATGGCTGGTATAATATCTTTAAATATTGCCACATTGGCTTTCGTTAAATCTGTTCTGCTCTGGCCGGCTTTTTGGTTTGCGCCTGCGGTGATAACAACTATATCGGCATCTTCACAACCTTCGAAGCCGGCAGCATAAATTTTTGTAGGATGGGCTAAGCTTGCGCCATGATTTAAATCCATGCACTCACCTTTTGCCAGCAATTCGTTCTTGTCAACCAAAACAATTTCTCTGGCTAAACCACTAATCATTAAAGAAAAAGCAAAGGTACTGCCTACATTACCAGAGCCAATAATTGCAATTTTGGGTTTTAAAGATTCCATAATTTTATAATTAAGTAAATTATCTCCTTTTGTATTCCAATTTACCAAACAGGAAACCAAAAAAAATTTATGATACAGGTGTGATAATTACCGAGAATGCATATTATCAAACAACAACCACAGAGTTTTCACTCAGAAATACATTTGTCACAAACATATCAGCTTCAGGTTCATTTATCCATTCCTTTCCATCAATGACATATTTAAACTCATATTCCCTCCCTTGTTTAAGGTCTACAGAAGCTGAAAACTCACCTCCTTTTTGTCTCTTCAGCGGAATGCTTTCAATATCCCAATTATTAAACTCCCCTG
>JAIFLU010000150.1 GCA_020048915.1 Bacteroidota bacterium
CCGTATTAAATCAAAAAAAATAATGCTATGAAAAAAAAATGGAGAGGGATAATATTTGTAATGCTATTAATCGTAGGTTCATGTTCCAAAGATTCGGTAACACCTACAAAAATGGCAGCAAAGATTGATGGAAAGAGCTGGTCAGCAGCTTTTACAGCTAATACTTTAGCAAGTGATGTCATTGTTATAACCGGAACTTCTGCGTTAAGTGGAATCTTTGCCATCACAATCCATGGAACTACTGCTAGTACATATGAATTAGGCATTGGGAAGTTGGAATGCACAGCTACATATAAAGCAAGTACCCTATCAACTGATTTGGATATTTATGAGAGTACTGCCGGAAAGGTTGTTTTAACAAAAATTGACAGGGTGAATAAAAAGATATCCGGAACCTTTCAGTTTACAATGTTTAAACCAATAGCCGATATTATTTCAGTTTCTAATGGTACTTTTAATGATATAACTTTTACTGAATTATAAAATATAAATAAGAGCTTACAAACGTTAAGAAGAGGAAGAATATAGTTAAACTATTACTTCCTCTCTTTTGTTTTTATACTTTTTCAAAGAAGCATTTTAATATTTATTGCTCGAACTAATACGTTTTTTTTTATATTAGTAAAAACTAATTTTTTATTTCGTGAGGATTTTAATTTTAAACTATTAACTAATTATTACAATATGAAACAAAAATTTTATCTTCTTCTGATTTTATTTATTGCTTTTTCCTCCTTATCAGCCCAAAACAACGCCGATTGGGTAAATTTATTCAATGGCAAAGACCTTTCGGGATGGATACAAAGAGGGGGTACAGCAAAATACACAATTGAAAATGAGACCATTGTTGGTACAACTGTTCCAAACTCACCTAATAGCTTTTTATGCACTGCCATGGACTACAGCGATTTTATTCTTGAATTGGAATTATTTGTTGATACATCCATGAATTCAGGTATTCAATTTAGAAGTTTAACCAAACCTGAATATCAAAATGGGCGGGTTCACGGGTATCAAATGGAAATTGATCCTGCCAAACGGGCTTGGAGTGGCGGTATATATGACGAAGGACGACGAGGTTGGTTATATACGCTTGAAAGTAATCCCGAAGGTAAAACTGCATTTAAAAATAATCAGTGGAATAAGTATCGGATTGAAGCGATTGGAAATAATATTAAAACTTGGGTAAACGATATTCCAACGGCCAACATTATAGATAATCTTACTTCATCGGGATTTATTGCTTTACAGGTTCATAGTGTCAATTCCAAAAAGCCTTGGACCATTGGAACTCAGGTAAAATGGAAGAATATTCGAATTTTAACCAAAAATCTGGAAGCAAACAGAAAAAAGGATAAAAATGAAATTGTACAGTTAAACTATATTCCAAATACTATTTCAGATTTTGAAAAAAAGCAGGGATGGAAACTTTTGTTCGATGGTAATTCAACCAATGGATGGCGGGGTTCCTATAAGACTTCATTCCCTGAAAAAGGTTGGGAGGTAAGAGATGGAATACTTTCGGTATTAGCTTCTTCAGGAGCTGAATCTACCAATGGTGGAGATATTGTAACTGTTGATGAATACGGAGACTTTGAATTAACATTACAGTTTAAAATTACCGAAGGTGCAAATAGCGGAGTTAAGTATTATGTAACTGAAAGTGAAAAAAATAAAGGTTCTGCAATTGGGTTGGAATATCAAATTTTAGACGATGCCCGTCACCCAGATGCCAAAATGGGACGTGATGGAAACCGCACTATTTCGTCGCTATACGATCTTATTCCATCAAAAGGCAAACGCCCAAATGCGATTGGCGAATGGAACACCGCCCGTATAGTATCAAAAAACAATCATGTGGAGCATTGGCTTAATGGATTTAAAGTTGTTGAATATGAACGGGGAAGTAAAGAGTTCCGGGATTTGGTTGCAATAAGTAAATATAAAATTTGGCCGGCGTTTGGTGAAGCTCCTAAGGGCCGTATTTTATTGCAAGATCACGGAAACAATGTTTCTTTTAGAAATATTAAAATTCGTAATTTATAACTATCTAATTATTTAATTATTTAAAGAAATTCTAAAACATGGAAAACAGAAGGGATTTTATTCGGAAAGCTACTGCTGGTGCTGCCGGGATCACTATAGGAGGTTCTTTGTTGGGCCAATCAGCCAAAAGTTATAGTCGTATTTTGGGATCAAATAATAAAGTAAGAGTTGGTGTGGTTGGTTTTTCTGACCGGTTTAAAAGCACTTTATTGCCTTGTTTCCTTGATCATTCAACAGAATTGAACTTCGAAATGGTTGCGCTGAGCGATATTTGGAGTGTTCGTCGTGACGAAGGAAAAGCATACATTAAGGAAAAAGCTGGATGGGATCTTGCTCTTTGTCGTAATAATGAGGAATTGTACGACCGAAAGGATATCGATGCTGTAATCATAAGCACTTCCGATTTTCAGCATGCACTTCATTTGGTCGAAGCTGCAAAAGCTAAGAAAGATGCCTATGTTGAAAAGCCTTTTGCTGAGACACTGGATGATGCTAAAGCTGCTCTTAAAGCGTGCAAAGAAAATGGAATCATTGTTCAAATTGGTTCGCAGCGGAGAAGTGGAGCTAACTATATTGCTGCAAACGAGTATATCAACTCCGGTAAATTTGGTGAAATAAAAATGGTTGAAATGAGCTGGAATGTAAACCAGCCAGGTCGTTGGAGACGTCCTGCCTTAGTAGCTAAAATTCGCGAACAGGATACCGATTGGAAAAGGTTTTTGTTGAATCGTCCGTTTGAAGCCTGGGATCCACGAAAATATCTCGAATATCGCTTGTTCTGGCCATATTCCTCCGGAATACCTGGTCAATGGATGTGTCATCAAATCGATACTGTTCATTGGTTTACTGGTTTGGCCCATCCTAGAAGTGTAGCTGCCAATGGAGGTATTTATCAATGGAATGATGGCAGAACAAATGCCGATACACTTACTGCTGTTTTCGATTATGGTCCTTTGAACGATAAAAGCAAAGGTTTTCAGGTAGTATATTCTTCGCGGTTTAGCAATTCAGCCGGTGGTACCAAAGAATTATATTATTCAAACGGAGGTATGCTGAATCTCGACACCAACAAAGTAACTCCTGAAGGAGGACTTCGTGCCGGAGAAGCCGCTGCTATGAATTTGAAACCAAATTTACTGGAAGAATATAGTCTTCCTGAAATTAAAGTTGAAACCAGCGCTAATACCAGTGGTGATAGCATGACTTCGGGGCATATGCGTAATTGGATGGAATGTGTGTTGTCGAAAAAATTAACCCATGCTCCTGTAGAAGCTGGGTTTAACCATTCTATTGCTTGTGTTATGGCGAATGCAGCCTATAGAACCGGAATGCGCACTACCTTTGACGAAGCCACTCAGCAGGTAATGGCTGGCGATAAAGTTTTTAAATATTAAGAATTTAATAATAATGCGGCGGGAATATATTCTTGCCGCATTATTCTTCACTTTTTTACCTCAAATTTATTATGAGAACCTCACTTTTATTTAGTTTATTTATTTTGTTTTCAGGTATTTCTATTTGTCAGACGTCAAAAGTAAGTTCCAAGGGCATTTCGATAATACCAGTTGAAAAAGAGCGAAAAGTAGATATTTATTTTGATGGAAAAATCTTTACATCCTATATCTATCCTTCATCAATTGAAAAACCGGTACTCTATCCTATAAAAACATCTACTGATATTATTGTTACCCGCGGTTTTCCGATCGAACCACGACCTGGTGAACGAGTGGATCACCCCCACCATATTGGATGGTGGTTTAATTATGGTGATGTGAATGGACTCGACTTTTGGAATAACTCTTATGCTATACCGGAAGCGGAAAAGCCTCGCTATGGCAGTATTGAACAGGTTAAAGTGCTTAGTGCTGAAAGCGGTTCTTCTGAAGGAAAGCTCAAAGTGGAATGTAAATGGGTTAATAATAAGAAAGAAGCTTTACTTACAGAGATTACCACATTTATTTTTTCGGGAGATAACCTTACCAGGAGAATTATTAAGACCACTCAGCTTACTGCCGTAAATGGCGATGTAACTTTTGGTGACAACAAGGAAGGAATGTGTGCTATTCGGGTTGCCCGGGAATTTGAAGCCCCAACTAATAAACCGGAAGTTTTTACAGATGCTTCCGGCAAGCCAACTACTGTTGCAGCTTTAAATAACGAAGGGGTGAATGGTACTTATAAAAGCAGCAACGGAAAAGAAAAGGATGCTGTTTGGGGTACCCGCGCTGAATGGGTTAGTCTTTCGGCAGTTAAAAACAACGAATCTATTTCTATTTGTATACTGGATCATCCTAAAAACCCTGGATTTCCAGGTTATTGGCATGCTCGCGGTTACGGCCTGTTTTCGATTAATAATATAGGGGCTAAAGTGTATAATCCTTCCGAAACCGAAAATAAGATAGTATTAAAGAAGGGAGATTCGGTTCTTTTTAAGCACATGTTACTTATTAGAACAGGCGGTTTTATAAAAGAAGACGAATTGAAAAAGGAATCAGTACTATTTGAAAAATACTGATAAGAGGATAGAAAAATGTAGCAATTTTGCTACATTTTTCCTCCATAAATATAATTTTCGAGATCCTTAATCGTAGAATCTTGTTGTTGAATTATAAAATTTACCACATCCCCAATTGATATAATCCCAATCACCTTATCCTTGTCGCAAACAGGTATATGCCGTATTCTTTTATTGGTCATAATTGCCATACAATCATTAATACTGGTATCAGAACTAATATTGTAAACTGCTTTAGTCATAAAGTCGCCTACTTTAGTTTCCTTTGAAGTATATCCTTTCAGAATTATCTTTCGGGCGTAGTCTCTCTCGGTAAACATCCCAAGCAACCGGTCATTTTCGATTACCATTACAGCTCCAATATCTTTTTCGGCCATTTTTTGAAGTGCTTCAAAAACTGTATTCTCTGGTAATACAGAATAGAAATCGAACCCCTTTTTATTTAAAATATCCCGAACTTTAACCATAACATTTAATTTAATTTGTTTAAAATACACTGTTTGTATTGCTCTGTAATTACCAAATTTACATCAAGTTTTTAATAATTCCATGTGTCGATGTATTATATTGTAATTTCAATGGAGAAAAATCTGAACAGATAGAACTATTTTCAACCAATAATTATCCGCTATATTTGTGTTTTTTCAGATGCAGCAAGAATTACCAATATACCAAATCCGTAAGGATATTCAACGGGTTCTCCTCAGCTCAAATCAATTAATTCTTCATGCACCAACTGGTTCAGGAAAGTCTACACTTGTTCCACAGTTTTTAATGGATGATGTTTTAAACCCGCTCCAAACAGTTATTGTATTGCAGCCACGTAGAATAGCCGCACGGTTATTAGCTACATTTATTGCTCAAGACCGGAACACCTTACTTGGTAACGAAGTTGGATATCAGGTTCGCCTGGAAGGAATGCAAAGCGCTTCCACAAGAATTCTATTTATTACCGAAGGCATACTTTTAAATCAGCTTCTTCGTAACAGTTTATTATCGAATGTTGGGGCAATTATTTTTGATGAATTTCATGAAAGGCATTTGGAAACTGATTTGAGTTTGAGCCTGGCATTGCAACTCCAGCAAAATTTTCGCCCCGATTTGAAATTGGTAGTAATGTCGGCAACCATGGAAATTGAGAAGGTAAAGAAATTTTTACCACAAAGTTTGGTACTCGAGACCACCGGACGTATTTATCCGGTTACAATTCAATATTACAAACCTAAGCCATATGAACCTATTTGGGAGTTTGCTGCTCTTCAGCTTGAGAAAGCGCTAACTTATTTTACGGAAGGTTCTGCATTGGTTTTTATGCCTGGTGCTTTTGAAATTCGTAAAACAATCGATGCCATTCAAAAAAGGAGCAATCTGCAGCAATTTCAAATTTGCCCTTTATGCAGTTCATTGCCAAAGAGTGAACAAGACAAAGCCTTATCATCGGAAGGGAGAAAAATTATTGTTACAACAAATATTGCCGAAACTTCCGTTACATTACCCGGAATACGATTGGTTATTGACAGCGGTCTTGCAAAAATTGCGCGGTTTGACTCCCGTCGCGGAATTAATACCTTGTTTACAGAGCCCATTAGTCGCATGTCGGCCGATCAGCGTGCAGGACGGGCGGGGAGAATTGCTCCCGGGATTTGTATCCGCTTATGGGGCGATTTCGATCATGCTCATCGTATCGAAAGCAATCAACCTGAAATACACCGAATCGATTTATCCGAAGCAATTCTTGGAATTATTGCCTCTGGCACTATACAGCTAAGTAGTTTCCCATGGATTGACCCTCCTGCAGCTTTGGCTGTTGAGAAATCACTTTCCTTATTAAAATTGCTAGGGGCACTCGATAAAGACGGAAATATTACCCAAACGGGAAAATATATGGCCAGTTTAAATGTTCATCCCCGTTTTGGACGAATGTTGGTACAAGCCGATCGGCTAAATTGCCTTGCCGAAGCATCAGTATTAGTTGCTATTTCTCAATCGAATGGCTTCATTTCAGGTTCAAATAATCCTGCTGTCGCTCAGGAGCGGATTGATTTATTTGGGCATTCTGGTTCAGATCTGTTATTCGACTTGAATGCATGGTTATGGGCAGGGAATAGCAATTTTAAGCAAACTGAGTGTTCACGCCTGGGGATAAATGCGCATAACGCCCGTCAGATTGGTCAATTGGCTATTCAAATTCTTCATAAGGCAAGCAGCTTTTCTAAGGATAATCATAAGCTTCCTCAACAAAGAATTTCGGCAGAAGAGGAAATAAACCTGCGAAAATGTATCCTTACTGGTTTTGTCGATTGTTTAGCAGTTCGTCATAAAATGAATTCTCCCACTTGCCAAATGATGTATGGTAGAAGCGGGCAACTCCATCCGGAAAGTACTGTTCAACAAGCAAAACTGATGGTGGTTAACGAATTGGAAGAAACAAAAGCTCCCAATGGGGTAAAGCTTTCGTTTAGAAAGGTTACCGAGGTTGATCCCGATTGGCTTGCTGAAATTGGAATCAACGAATACAAAAAAGTAATTAGTTATAGATTTGATTTGGATACTAAACGCGCTGTGCAACAAACAGAGTATTGTATTCAAGATCTAGTGCTTGAACGGCAATTTGCTGATATTCCGGATCACGATAAAGCTTCTGAAATAATTACAGAAGCTATTTTGGATGGGAAAATTGACTTTCCTCAATGGAATGAGGATGTGGAATATTTTGTACGTCGAGTTAATTTTGCTTCGAAGCATGCTCCACATTACGAAATTCCTGCTATCGACAATGAAGCTAAGGAATTTATAATTCAACAGGCTGTATATAGGTGTCGATCTGCAAAAGATGTTTTAAAAGCTAACGTTTGGCCGGTATTAAAAGCTTGGTTAAGTTATGAGCAGTATGAAGCTGTGAATTATATTGCTCCTGAATTTTTTGAACTGCCGCACCGGAAAAAGCCGGTGAAACTAAGGTATGATGATAAGGGAGAGGTAATACTTTCTGAAACTATTCAGGCGTTGTACGATTGTCCGTTGCCTATTACTGTTGCTGAAGGAAAGGTCCAGGTTGTTTTTGAATTATTGGCGCCAAGCAGGCGACCGGTACAAATAACGCGCGATCTTGAGTATTTTTGGAAAAATTCCTATCTGGAAATCAGGAAAGAATTAAAAGGACGATACCCTAAACATGAGTGGCGATGAGCTTATGAATTGGAAAGACGATCTGGCATTTTGGGTATATGAAAACTAATCACCCCCAAGCATAACTTTCGATATATAATCAAAGTCCGAGATATTATCATAAAATTCAGTGAGATGATTCACAATGTTTTTTCGATTGACAGGAGTTAATAATGGGGAGGTATTAAAATTTTTTATGATTAGATTCTTATTTGCCTTTAGAGTGTCAATCGCCGCTAACAGGTGTTCTTTCGAAATATTTTTGCCCATATAATTTCTTTCGGGTTTAACCCCTTTCTTAAATGGTACCGTTGGACTTTTATATGGAATGGCTATAATCCCGCACATATCGAAATCAAAAGGGATTGGAGTCATTTTAAAGCCAGGGTCTGTTGCTATAATTTCAACGTTATGTAAAAGAGAAACTGACCAATCCTGGTTGATCATCATAAACTGAAACAAGCACATTAAGGCATATTGATATTGATCAAGGTGTTGAGGGTATATGTATTTTACATCCAGACTGGAGCCGTTTAGTCTGGCAGCTAAATCATTGGGGTTTTCAATAAAAAAAGTATAGTTTATTACATCGGGAAATGTTTTGCTTAAATCGACATAACGAATTCGCGCTAACCTGGTTTTGAAACTTTTTTCGGTTAAGAGGTTGTATGCCTTATAAATCAGATACTCTTGAATTACATATTGCTCGAAAGCAGAATCGTTGTTTTGACAATGCGTAACAATCTTTACTTTATTATGCCCTTCGAATGCAGTTCCGGATGTTTCCTGGTTATCGAAATGAATTCTTAGTGGAGGAAAGTCACAGATATTAGGAAATTTACGAAAATGTCCCCTTTTTGACAATTCTATATGAAAAGTATCAACGATTTTATTATCCGAGAAAAACTTTAAGATTGACGGATATTTAACTTTTTCTGAAACTCCTCCTGCCAAAAGAGAATCAACATATAATTCCAGTTGAATATCTAAGGTATTTTCTGAACAAAATAAGCCAACACATTTTTCTGGTTTTTCCTGAGAATAAATACTATTTAACTGAGAAAAAATAAAAACTAATAGCAAAAACCGTTTTTTCATTCTAAAACTTTTATATAAAACTCGTTCAGCAGCATTTACCCTTTTAAAAGTAGTAATTTTTTCGGATTCGAAAAATTTGATCTGCTCTAATTTTCAATAATTTGTTTAATTAATCTTAATGCAAAACAAACAATATTTAGAATAAAATTAAACAAAAAACTTTGCCTGTTGTTTGACATATTTTGAATGATGATTTAAATATGATTAAAAAAATACTAATTGCCAACCGTGGGGAAATTGCTATTCGAATTATGCGTTCTTGTCGCGAAATGGGTATTTCAACAGTAGCTGTATATTCCGAAGCCGACCGCACTTCGATGCATGTTCGTTATGCCGACGAGGCTTATTATATAGGACCTTCTCCTTCGTCTGAGAGCTATTTAAAGATGGATACCATTCTGGAAGTTGCAAAAAAATCAGGAGCCGATGCTATCCATCCAGGATATGGTTTTTTATCGGAAAATGCTGAATTTGCAAAACAATGCGGAAAGCATGGGGTAATATTTATTGGCCCCTCTCCAAATGCTATCGCAACCATGGGCGATAAAATTACCGCCCGGCAGACAATGATAAATGCTGGTGTTCCTGTTGTTCCCGGAACCAAGAAAAAAATTGCTACGCTTGCCGAAGCAAAGATTATTATGGAGGAAATTGGCTTGCCAATTATGGTAAAGGCCTCTGCTGGTGGTGGAGGAAAGGGGATGCGACTGGTGCATACTGCCGAAGAGCTTTCAAATTCTTTGAAAGCTGCCCAGTCAGAAGCTCGTACAGCTTTTGGTGACGACTCAGTTTATATCGAAAAGTATATTGAATCGCCTCATCATATCGAATTTCAGGTGCTGGGCGATAAATACGGTAATATTATACACCTCTGTGAACGCGAATGCTCTATTCAAAGACGGCATCAAAAAGTGATTGAAGAAACTCCTTCTCCCATACTTACCCCACAGTTACGCGACGAAATGGGTAAGAGTGCCGTGGCAGCTGCCAAATCGGTTAATTACGAAGGAGTTGGTACTATCGAGTTTTTAGTAGATGCTAACTTAAATTATTTCTTCCTCGAAATGAATACCCGTTTGCAGGTTGAGCACCCTATAACTGAGCGTGTTGTTGGAGTAGACCTTGTAAAAGAGCAGATTCGGGTGGCGAATGGCGATCCGATATCTTATAAGCAAGAAGATATTCGTCAATTGGGCCATGCCATGGAGTGCCGTATTTATGCGGAAGACCCGGATAATAATTTTATGCCTAGCCCGGGGCTGGTGAGGCATATTACCGAACCAACCGGCTTGGGCGTTCGTACCGATGGATATGTTTATAAAGGATACGAAATTCCTATATATTACGATCCAATGATTTCAAAACTGATAGTTTGGGGACGGACACGATCGGGAGCAATAGACCGCATGAAGAGGGCACTTTCTGAATATAAAATTTCTGGGGTCAGGACTTCTATTCGATTTCTCCAAAATATCATGACAAATAAAGCTTTTAATGATGGAATATACGATACCCATTTCATCGAAAATGAAATGAAACAGTTAATGGAGGATCATGCCCCCTGTGATTCAAACTGTGAGGATATTGCCATTATCACGGCCTTTCTCGATTATCTTGAAAAAATTTCCACAATGGAAAGCCCAATCGAATCTTCTGAAATGCAAAGCGGTTGGAAACAGTATGGACGAAGATCGAATTTGATGCGTTTATAAACAAATTTATACATGGAATTAGATATAAAGCTTAATAAAAGAATAGCGAAAGTAAAACTTATAAAGCGCGATCAGGATAATGTTACTGTACAGGTAGATAATAAAGAGTACACTTTAGATATTCGCATGGTCGAAGAGCATGTATATTCGGTTCTTCACAACGGTAAATCGAACAATGTAGAAATTATTCCCGGCGAAAATCTTAAAAAGTATTATGTAAATACCCTTTACAAAAATTACGACCTTGAGATTATAGATGCCGAGAGTCGATATATGCAGAATCGCAATATAAAGGACATAGCCGGTGAACTAAATATTATTTCAACGCCTATGCCCGGAAAAATTGTTCGGATACCGGTTAAAGTTGGCCAAAAGGTAACAGCAGATGATACGTTAATTGTAGTATCGGCAATGAAAATGGAAAGCGAATACAAAGCCGGACGCGACGCCGTTATTAAAAAAATTCTTGTGAAGGAAGGCGAAACAGTTAAAGGGCATCAACACCTATTGCTATTAGAGTAATTATTAATGAATCAATTGAATACTATACATATGAACCTCGAAGACAAATATAAAATTTATACCGAAAAGTGCCTCCAGGCCGAATTAGGGGGAGGAGAAGATAAAATTACCAAACAGCACGCCGATGGGAAAAAGACAGCACGCGAACGTATCATCGATTTATTAGATCCGGGTTCATTCGTCGAGCTCGATAAACTTGTGGTTCACAGAGCCACTGATTTTGGAATGGCAGATAATAAAATTCCAGGTGATGGTATGGTTACCGGATATGGTAAAATTGATAATCGAACTATATTTGTTTTTGCTCAGGACTTTACCGTTTTTGGTGGGACTATGAGTCGTGCAAATGCTGATAAAGTTTTGAAGGTAATGGAAATGGCCATGAAAATGGGAGCACCTGTTATTGGGTTGAACGATTCCGGAGGAGCCCGCATTCAGGAAGGGGTGCAGAGCCTGGCAGGTTATGCCGATATTTTCCGTTTAAATGTAAAGGCTTCGGGAGTTATTCCTCAAATTTCGGCTATTCTGGGACCTTGTGCTGGTGGTGCTGTATATTCTCCTGCCTTAACAGACTTTATTCTGATGGTGAAGGAAAAGAGTTATATGTTTGTAACCGGCCCCGATGTTATTAAAGCAGTTACCCACGAAGAGGTTACAAAGGAAGATTTAGGCGGAGCTTTTACCCATAATTCGCAAAGTGGAGTAGCTCATCTAATGGCGGATGGTGATGAACAAGCCATGATGATGATTCGTGAACTGATTGGTTTTTTGCCCTCCAATAATCTAGAAGATCCTCCACTCAAACCTATTACGGATGAAGTTACCCGGGAAGATGAAAAACTTCATACCCTGATTCCGGTAGATCCGAATAAGCCATACGATATGAAAGAGCTTATTTTGAGTGTGGTGGATAATAATAATTTTCTGGAGATTCAACCTCATTTTGCGCAAAATATTATTGTTGGTTTTGGTAGGATAGGAGGGAGAAGCGTTGGTTTTGTTGCCAACCAGCCTAATGTTTTGGCAGGAGTACTCGATATAAATTCATCTGTGAAAGCTGCCCGTTTTGTGCGTTTTTGCGATGCTTTCAATATTCCTATTGTTACATTTGTGGATGTACCGGGATTTTTACCGGGATCAGCTCAGGAATTGGGTGGTATTATCAAACATGGTGCTAAATTATTATATGCTTTTACGGAGGCAACCGTTCCAAAGATTACCATTATTACCCGAAAAGCATACGGTGGGGCTTACGATGTAATGTCGAGCAAACATATTGGGGCAGATATAAATTATGCTTTCCCAATGGCCGAAATTGCTGTTATGGGTCCCGAGGGAGCAGTAAATATTATCCATCGGAGTAAATTAAAAAATGAAAAGGAACGGTTGCAAAAAGTAGAGGAATACCGCGATACTTTTGCAAATCCATATCGTGCTGCCGAGTTGGGGTATATCGACGAAATTATAATGCCGGTTAAAACCAGGTTTAAAATACATCAGGCATTGGAATTAACACGAACTAAATCTGTTTCCAATCCGCCACGAAAACATGGGAATATTCCGCTGTAAATTGTTATTCTGTTATTTCTAATTGATTTCCTTCGGGATCTAAAATTACACTTTCGTAAAAACCATCGCCGGTAACTCTCGGGTTGCCTGCGATGGTAAATCCGTCTTTCCGAAATTGGTTCGTTAATATATCAACCTGTTCCCTGGAGCCTACTGAAATTGCGATATGTACCCATCCTAAAGATATCGACGGGTAAGCAGATTCAATTCCGGGTTTGTGCATGATCTCAATCCTGCCGCCACTCTCAAACGATAAAAAATAAGAGGTGAACTGCTTTATTGGGTTGTGATATTTTTCAGAAGCCTTGGCATGAAAGTAAGAACAATAAAAATCTTTTGTCCTTTCCAAATCCTTTACCCATATGGCGATATGATCTATCCGCATTTTTTATTTATTATCTGTTTTATTTAACTTACTACTTGAGACTTACAACTTACTACTAAATACACACAACTATTTCAATTCCATCACAAAATCATTCATATAGTACCCATTGCCAATATCGATGTCTTCGGTTTTTATTATTTTGAAACCTTTATGTTCATAGAATCCTATTGCCGGGTTATCACGATTAACATTCAACAATAAGCTTTTATTATCGGCTTTTCGAAACCTGTTTATAACCTCATCCATCAAAGCCTTTCCAGCACCAGTTCCCTGCGATTCGGGCAATACATATATCTTATGAAGTTTGGCACTGCCGGTTTGGTTGTAATTTAATTCATATGCGGCATACCCAAAATATTCATCCCCCGATTTTACCAGAATGTACTGGTGCCTTTTCACTTCGACCTGTTCTTTAATTGCAGGGATACTATACATCCATTCGAGCATATAGCTTATCTGCTCCGACGAAAGAATGTCTTTAAATGTATGTGGCCAGGTACGGTGTGCCAAAGAGTTAATAATTGGAAAGTGCGATTCTTCTGCGTCTACAATTGTTATCATTTGTTTATGGATATTCTGCAAAAATAGAATATATTGCATTTAAAACGTTAGACACCACCTTTTAATTAAGATGTGAGTTCAGATAATAGTTGGATTCTTTAATTTCTGGAATGATATTTGACAAATACTTTCCACTTTTGACCGAAATAGCTCTTGTATTAATTTGTTTAAAAAATACAATGCATCAACTAGCCAAATACCTGTTGCCATTATTCTGCTTGTTATTTCTTCCTGATTTAAATTACGGGCAAACTCAAACAACAGATTCAAGTACCATTGTTTTAAAAGCAATCAATTGTCAACATTCGAATTATGTTTATTTGTCATATACATCAGGTAATGAGGTTTTTAACAAGCTTTTCGGAGAAAGGGTTGATATTAGTTCTTCTGTAACAAAAACTTTTCGAATTAAGATTTCAAACCCGCTTATTTTCAATGTATATGGAAGATATCTTCAGGGAATAACAGGTATTTTATTACCGGGGGATTCTATTACCATTAATTTGGATTTTACTTCGCTAGATAGTTGTAAATACAAATTTGAAGGAAATTCTGCTTCCTTGTGTGATTATTATACATCCTTCTGGAGAGATTCAAGTGGATACCGTTTTAGACGTATTTTAAATGCATCACCTTCAAAGGACTATTTACCAATATTTGCTCAGTTTGAAGATTATTACCGCTATAGACTAAATTATTTTGATAAATATGTTCTCTCAAATGATTTACCTGATTGGTTTATATCGTACGAAATGGAAAATATTTTATATGAAGTGTATTCGCATATGTTACGATTAATTCATTTAAACAATACGAATAATTTTCCAAAATTGTATGCAAATCCTGAGCTGTTGTTGTGGTTTCGCGATGTACCGGTTGATAATCTAAAAGCTTTAAGCAACGATCAGTATTTTAATTTTTTATGGCAATATTTTTTATGGAAAAACAAAATTTTCTGGATATTGGGTTCGGAACAAAAAGTTCAATTAAACTGGATACCTAAAATAATGCCCGCTGTGAAAGCTGAATTAAAAGATGCAACACAGGAATGGTTTATTACGAAAATGCTGGTTAATTATTATAGCAAATTTAACCTGTCCGGTGTCGATTCAGTTTATGCAAGTTTCAAACCTGAAATAAAAGATCCACAAAACATTAAGTTGTTGGAAGAGGCTAGAGAGAAAGCGATTTTTCTTAAGAATCAACGGTTTTCAAAATCGGCTAAAATAGGAAACAAAGCTCCTGGCTTTTATCTCAAAGATACCTTGAATAAAGTATATTCAATTCAAAACTTTAAAGGTAAATGGACGCTTATAAGTTTTTGCAATTCAAGCCTTGATTCAAAAACAGATTCCATTTTTGAATTTTATAATGCACTATCGACCAGTGATAAATCAAATATTCAATTCGTGAATATCTATAAGTCTTCTGATTCTTTTTTGTTGAAAAATAATCAAAATAAAAAGTTGGGAGTTGAAACTCATTTGTTTTGCAAAGGAAACTGGGCGGAGATTCTTACAGATCAGTATGGCCTGGAAGGATTTCCCTATTTTGTTTTGGTAAATCCGGACGGTTTTATACAATATTCAAAGCCCTATATTTTTTCAGAAGCCTTTCATGTTTTTCAAAACGAGCTAATATCCAAATCTAATGAGAACAATTAAACTATTTTTTATTCTGATTTTCGCGAGTTTTTCGCTTCAAGCCGCCACTCACGATAGCATAATGATTGATAAGTCGAACTATCAAATGTATCTGGATTTAAGCAGGCAATATTACAAAGAGTATCGGTACAAGCAAGCATTAAACCTCCTGGAGCAATTATACAGGTATGATTCTACGAACATTCAGATTACAAATCAATTGGGGGAATTATATGTTGGGCTAAACAGCAAAAAAAACGCGCTATTCTATCTTGGTAAAACACTTAGACAGGATTCATTAAATCTCTTTGCTTTGATCGCTTCAGGAGATATTTATTTACGAAATGGGGACCCGGGAGTAGCTCAGGCTTATTATTTTCAGGTAATAAATTACGTGGATAGTAATAACTACTACGCTTATAAGCAAATTGCCAACAGCTATTACGGCATGGGATATGAAATGTATGGATTTGCACTGGAGTTTTATAATAAAGCAGTCAATTGTAATCCATACGATATTGCATCTTTTTCAAGGATTGGAAATATTTATAATGTTTTTGACCATTACCGGCAGGCCGATTCTATTTGCACTGTAGGCCTGAAAAACGATACACTTAATTCTTCGTTGTTAAATATTAAGGCCTATGCGCTTTATAATATGAAGATTTATAGTGAGGCTGCAGCCAATTTTGACCTTGTGTTGCAAAAAGGCGATACCATTCCTTTTAATCTGAAGTACAGTGGTCTTTCCTACTTCAATCTGAACGATTACCCAAAAGCCCTGTTTTTTCTCGAACGTTGTATTGTTTACGATTCGACAGATTTTGATCCTTACATCGTTTTAGGTCAAATTTGTCTTCAGATGAATGATTGGGAGAAAGGCTTAACATATTTGAATAAAGCAGAAAAACTGCATTATCCTCCCCCACGCAAATCGGCCGAAATATTTAAAGCTATGGCTGGAATATATAACGAACAGAAAGAATGGAATAAAGCAATTGAATGCTTCCAGCAAGCCTACAAAATGAATCCCGACGATAAAACATTAATCTGTAAACTTGCCTATCAATACGACTTCTTAAAGCAGAAAGACAAAGCTATTGCCTTGTATACGCAACTTATTGCTACAGCCGATTCTTCAATTTATGTGGAAGAGGTTAAGCTGGCCAAAAGCCGGTTAAAGCGCTTGAAAACAAATAAGTAGCTCTTCAGGATATTTTTATTGATCTGCTTTTTACTAGCGGTTTTCAATTGGTTTTATCTCTTATTAAACCGGATTAGCAAAGATTTCCAGTACCTATCAATCAATCTTTTCAAATTCATTGATATTCGTCTGCAATATTTATAAAAGCTAATTTAACATTGAAATGAACTTCCTGATATTAATATGCATTCTTGTGTATTATCTATAATTATATTTGTACGGATGCAAGCATAAAATTTTAATAATTCTATAATATTCTATTTTTATGAAAAGGGGATTTGCGAGCGATAATAATTCAGGTGTTCATCCTGACATATTAAAAGCAATAGGTAATGCAAACAACGGACATTGTGTTGGATATGGCGATGATTCATATACCATTGAAGCAAAGGAAACTTTTAAATCGATTTTTGGCGAGCAGTCCGAAGCATTTTTTGTTTTTCTGGGAACGGGAGCCAATGTATTAGGATTAAAAGCCATTACACAATCGTACAATTCAATTATTTGTGCAAACACTGCCCATATAAATGTGGATGAATGCAGTGCTCCTGAAAAATTTACCGGTTGCAAACTTATTCCGGTTAACACCAATACTGGTAAGTTAACAGTTGATTCAATCAAAGAACAACTTCATGGTTTTGGATTCGAGCATCATGCTCAACCCAAGGTAATTTCAATTACCCAGGCAACTGAGATGGGGACAGTCTATTCCATACAGGAAATTAAGGAAATGAGCGATTTTGCTCATTCTTTTGGTTTATTGGTGCATATGGATGGCGCCCGTATTGCAAATGCCGCTGTCAGCCTAAATGCAGGGTTTGCCGAAATAGTTAAAAATACAGGAATTGATGTTCTTTCATTTGGCGGAACTAAAAATGGAATGATGTATGGAGAAGCAATTGTTTTTTTGAAACCGGGATTAGCTGAGAATTTTAAATATATCCGCAAGCAGGGAATGCAACTGGCTTCTAAAATGAGGTATATTTCTGCACAGTTTAATGCCTATTTTCATAACGACCTTTGGAAAATGAATGCCTCCCATGCTAATAATATGGCGAAGCTTTTAGTCGAAAGTGTTAAGGATATCCCCCAAATTAAAGTTACTCAGGATGTCCAGGCTAATGGCGTATTTGCCATTATTCCCAAAGATATCATCCTATCGCTCCAAAACGAATTTTTCTTTTATGTATGGAACGAATTTACCGGCGAAGTTCGTTGGATGACTTCCTGGGATACTACTACGGAGGACATTGAAAATTTTGTTAAAGCTATAAAAAAACACATAGGATAAAACATTCAGCTATTTTATAGCGTTATCAAAAAATTATTAAGATATTAATACATTCAAATATTTATATATATGGGTAGGAACTTGATGAAGGTATTAATCTTATGTTTTGGGTGTCTCTTCGGTTTGTTTACTGGGCCATCCTGTACAAGTGATCCTCAAGGATTAGAAGGTATTGATTCGGTCTGTTTCGAAACTCAGATTCAACCATTGTTAAAAAGCAGTTGTGGCAATTGCCATAGCGGTTCAAACCCAGAAGAAGGTTATAGTTTTGATACTTACGATGAAATACTTTCTTCTGTTGAACCTGGAAATGCCAGAAAAAGTAAACTATACCAGGCAATAACTGCTGTGTGGATGCCAAATTTAATGCCTCCGGACCAGCCTCTTTCGGTTGAAGATAGAACGCTTATTAAAGTTTGGATTGAACAGGGAGCAAAAAATACTATTTGTTCATCAAATTTTCCCGGCAATCCGGATGTTCCAGGATTAATTTACAATACAGATACCATATGTTTTAATTTGGATATATTGCCGTTGTTGTCTTCCAGTTGCGGAAAATCTGGTTGTCATGATGCTATAACAGCCGAAGAAGATATAGTAATTAGCAATTATAAGAACATTGGGCAAAACACAAAATTGGTAAAAGCTGGGAATTATTCCGAAAGTAAGCTTTATAAAGTTCTGGTTGATAATGGAGACGACCGAATGCCACCTTCGCCTGAGAATCCTCTCAGTCAGGATCAAATAAACAAAATTAAAAAATGGATTTCTGAGGGCGCTTTAAACAGTAATTGCATGCTTGCAATTTGCGATACGGCTGGTATCATTTCTTTTGCGAACCAGGTATGGCCGTTTATTCAAAATAATTGTGCTGGATGCCATCCTGCCTCTGGAACGACAAATGGTGTAAGTTTGGGAAATTACTCCCAGGTTAAAAATAGTGCCACTTCAATACGAAATAACATGCCGGTTTTATTGGGAGTTATTCAACAAAAATCAGGTTTTAAATCAATGCCTCCAAGCGGTAAACCCGATAACTGTAATATTGCTATTTTAGAAAAATGGATTTACCAGGGAATGGCAAATAACTAATATTAAGTCGTTTTCTTACAAACCTTAAATTCTGAGTAATATGTCGAAATTGAAAATTGCTTTTGGAATTACAGCATTTGCAATATTTACAGCTTGCTATTACGACAATGAAGAGTATTTATATGGTAAACCGGGTTCGGGTAATTGTGCCGATACTACCGAGTATACTTTTTCGGTTGGCGTAAAACCTATTTTGGAAAAGTATTGTATTACCTGCCACAGTAATGCTTCTGCTGCATCAATGGGTGGTTCAATTAAGCTCCAGGATTATGCCGATGTTAAAATAAAAGCGGCTAATGGTAGTTTGCTGGGTTCAATTTCTCATTCAGGAAGCTATTCTCAAATGCCTAAAGGAAGGGAAAAAATGAACGATTGTAATATTATTGTAATCAAAAAATGGATAAATGAAGGAATACCTAACAACTAAGTACTATATTTGAAATTCAACTAACCGCTAACTATAATTATCATGAAGAAGCTTTTCTGGGTTTTTGCAACCAGTTTGTTAGGTTTTATGTTTTTAATTTCATGTAAAAGCGCGAACGAATCATTGTCAAAAGAAGTTTATTTTGCTGATTCAACATCCATTGTTACTAATAGCTCTCCTCAAGTTTCAAACATTAAAAACCCGGAAAACAACGAATCTCGTAAAGTTATCCGTAGGGCTGAGTTTAAGCTGAAAGTAAAAAATGTGGAGCAATCAATTCTTAAGTTAGAAAATATTGCAAGATCGCTTGGCGGATTTATTGAGTATTCTAATATTCAAGCTTTAGAAAGCAATACTGCTACTGCAAAAATTTCAGAAGATACTTTACTTCAGATTGTAGAATATGGGGTTGAAGGAAACATTATATTAAGGGTGCCATCCTCAAGTTTCGACAGTTCGATAAATAAGGTTCAGCAGATAGCTTTATTTCTTAATTATCGGCGTACTTCTAACGAAGATATAAGTTTTCAATATAAAGCAAATGAACTAAAATCGCAAGCTTCGCAAAAATCTCAAAGGCGAGTTGAAGATGCTTCTGGTCGTGGTAAAAAGTTGGACGATATTGTAAATGCTGAACAAACCGCTGCTCTATTAGCCGAAAATGCTATTGATAAGCAGATTTCAAATCTCGAAATGCAGCGAAAAGTTGATTTTAGCTCTATAACAGTCGATTTATACCAGGCCCATACTATTTATAAAGAACGTATTGTAAATTATAGCGTTGACGATTATCAACCAGGCATAATTGAACGTGCCGGTAGGGCATTAAGAAGCGGATGGAACGGACTGGTCTCTTTTTTAATTTTTCTGTTGAATATTTGGCCTTTGTTGATTACTGCTATTGTTGTATTTATAATCCTGAAAGGATTTAAAATAAGATTTATTTCATCCAAAAAAGGACAAAATAACTAATTGGTTCTAGGTGAAATGTAACCTTACCTTTGAAAAGTATTACTGTCCATAAGTAATTGAAAATATTTTAATTGTCTTATTATTTGGTTTTATTATATCATTTAAACTATGAAAAAAACTATAATCCTGACAGGACTTATATTGTTCAGTTTTTCTGCTTTTGCTCAACAGGTTAATCCGGTAAAAATAAATCCGGAGTTACTTTCAAAACACTGGAAGGCAAAATGGATTTTACCTTCGGGAACAAGTCTTTA
>JAIFLU010000186.1 GCA_020048915.1 Bacteroidota bacterium
AAATATAGGATGCATAGTTTTACAGTGTTAATTATGCCCCTTGACATAATTGTATATTATATTTTTGGGTATGCATTAAGCCTGTTAAAACAAAGTTTATGAAACTCTCAGTTGTTGTTTGCATATATAATGAAGAGGCTAATATAGCCCCCCTCTTTTTTAAAATTCAATATGCCTTAATAGGAATGAATTATGAAGTCATTTTTGTGGATGACGGATCAACCGATAACAGTATTGGAGAAATACGGAAACTTAGCGAGCGAAATGTGCACCTGGTTGAGTTGAGTAAAAATTATGGTCAGAGCACAGCACTGGCTGCCGGTATCGATTATGCTTCGGGCGATTTAATTTGTACCCTGGATGGAGATCTGCAAAACGACCCCGATGATATACCCCGCATGGTAAGTATGCTTTTAAACCAGCACATGGATGTAGTTGCAGGTATCAGGGCAAACCGCAAGGATGGATTTGTTTTACGCAAACTTCCCAGTAAAATTGCCAACTTCCTTATCCGAAAGTTTACGGGTGTTTATATGAAAGATTATGGCTGTACATTGAAAGTTTTTAGGGCTGATATTGCCAAAACACTGGGCCTTTACGGCGAACTTCACCGATTTATCCCAATTCTGGCTTGTTTGCAGGGTGCTCGGATGGCAGAGGTAGAAGTGAAACATCATCCGCGGATTAATGGTAAATCGAAATATGGAATTAACCGGACTTTCAAAGTAATGGCCGATTTGGTACTTATGGTCTTTTTTCAAAAATATTTGTCCAAGCCAATGCATTTATTTGGCATTTGGGGGTTGGTAGTTTTCTTTACCGGTATTATCTTAAATATGTACCTGGTTTTTCAAAAGGTTATGGGTTTAAACATTTGGGGAAAGCCGATGCTTATATTGGCCGTTATGCTAACGTTAGTTGGCATTCAGCTCATTACAACAGGCATTTTAGCCGAAATACTTATGCGGACTTATTACGAATCGCAAAACAAGAAAACATATAAAGTCAGAAATGCATCTACCTGGTCGAAACGCAGTCCCGGTAATCTCGTTTTGAATTAAGTGAAGCTTTCATTTCGGGTCATAACAACTAATTTGTTGCTTTTTACTATTCGGGTATGCTGGCAAATATTTTCTTGCTTACGCTTATTTAAGCCGGGTCATCAATTTTAATCAATCCAATTATTATCTGAGCCGTACGAAATTTTAAGGCTTAAACGTAATGAAGGATAATACTAGTAAATGAAAAGGCAAGACTATCTTTGCATAGTCTGCCTTTTTTTGTAGATTGTAAATTTAAAATCCTCCTTAACTTGTAACAAACTGAATTCAGCATAACATTTATTAGGTTGGATTATCTTTGGCAGCATTTGCTGCTATTACTATGGCCAACGAAATTAATAGAAAGCTCCAATTCCCAAAAAAATAAATTTGACTTCGAATTATTGAGAACGTGCTCAAATTTTTGTTTTTTAGCTACTGTGTTGTTTATTATAAACAGCCACATATTAAACAAGCGTTGAAAGGGTTCATTATTATCGGCAAATTGTTTTTCACTTCATCATAACTATTATTTATCAGTCTGTTAATAATGTGATTACGTCGTAACCCCATGCAAAACTCAAAATTAGAATCTGCTTTTAGGTTGAAAAAGTCAGGGTTACTAAAATCCGGCATCAGCTCTTACAATGAATTGTATTCGCGGAAATTTTGTTCGTATGGCTTTTACGATGCGGTTCAGTATCTTAGTCATCCATCGCGAAGTATGTACGTTGCCCGGAAGTAAAATAAGTAAAATAAGCTGTCCAGTATTGCCATCAAAGAATACTGATTTTCTCTGCACTAAAACCGAAGAAAACTGGCTTAAATCTACTCGAAAAAGCTTTCTTTTAATCTCTCATTTGCGTGCGTAATAAATTTGCCGTATAACTAATTCATATATAGATATTTATACCCATATTCTATCTATTAGTATGAATAATTCGGGTTAATATTCTTCATACCTCTATCCTTATTGAGGTAATTATTATTCATTTAAGATATTTTTACAGAATAATTTATAGGAATTTAAAACCACCAACAAATATTTACGTATCAATTACCAATAATTTTTAGCTCTTATTCTATACAAAATTAAATAGATAAACTAAAAATTGAAGATTAATATACAACAAGGGTATGAAGGGGAGGGTAAAAGTGGTTCGAAAAATAATATTAATAGTAAGTTTTTTACTTGGTACTTTAGCACAAGAGCTTTCCATAGCATCTGAAAATTTCAATCGAGATTCGGCAACGACCGCTTCTCTAAACGAGTTGAAAAAACAATTTTCATTTAACAAAGAAATACCAAACGATCTGGAGAAAGAAATTCTCATCGCACTCTCCAATTACCCCGAGCTTTCAAAAATCAAAATAAAATTCGCTTATAAAAAAATTTTCACCTCAATGAAAGCAACTCCCCGCTGGGACTATTTTTTCCATAGAAAAGAAAACCGCGAGTACCAAATTACTATAAATAGCAACACCTGTCACGAAAAAACAATCGTGCAGCGTATTTCATCTGACGCTTTAACAGGGGTAATTGGACATGAACTTGGCCATATTGTCGATTATTCTAAACGTTCAAACTGGAGTCTAACGAAATTACTTTTCAACTACATTTTTATTAAGGGACGCCAAACCACCGAAGCTCATGCCGACCAGCTTGCTATTGAACATAACCTTGGAAAACAACTGCTTGAATTTACAGAGTTTATTTTTAGCGATTCTTGTATTAATCCTAATTACCTGAAATATAAAAAAAAATACTATAATACTCCTCAAATGCTAGGAACATTGGTAGTAAGTTGGGAGGGTAATCGATCGTTATAAATCCTTAAATACAATAACCATTTTAATAATTCTCTATTCCAGTATTAGAGTATCTTTCGATTATCCCTTTTCAATCAAAACGCAAGGTTTGCCCGATTCATCTTTTAGACCTATCTTTGGCGTGAAATTTAGTTTAGTTTCTTATGATTGAGCACTTAAAATTCGACTGCCGATATTTCAGGGGACATATACCCTGTACTCCAAATAAACTTCGAAATAAAGTTTGTAATGCTTGCGATGAGTACTCCCCTATCACCAAAAAAATTCTAATTATTAAACTGGGCGCTATTGGTGATGTTATTCGGACAACTCCATTGGTGGTGCGGTTCAGGAAATTATATCCCGACTGTCATATAACCTGGGTTACCCACTCCCCTGATGTATTGCCAACTGATCAGGTAGATGTAATAGTCCGGTTAGAGTTTGCATCCATTTATGCAGTTCAGAACCAACAGTTCGATATTGCCATAAACCTCGATAAAGAAACCGAGGCCTGTTCTTTACTGAAGGATGTAAATGCTAACGAAAAATATGGCTTTACTTGGGAAAACTTTCATATTGCCCTGGCTACTCCAAATGCTGAACATAAGCTTATTACTGGTTTATTCGACAATATCTCGAAAACCAATACAAAAAATTACCTGGAAGAAATTTTCGAAATATGCCACCTGACATTTGAAGGAGAGCCATATCTACTAAATTACAACCAAGAGCTGGCCAAAAAGTGGCAGAGCATCCGAACCAAAGCCGATGGCAAAAAAATAGTAGGCCTTAATACCGGATGTGGTAAACGTTGGCAAACCCGTCTTTGGCCCGATGATTATTGGGTTAAGCTTATTTCTATGCTGAAAGATGGTGGCTTTTATCCCGTCTTACTGGGAGGAAGCGACGAACACGATAAAAACACCAGCCTGACTTACAAAACCCATGCTTATTACCCCGGACATTATTCATTGCAAGAGTTTATCTCCCTTACGTCGAATTGCGATTTAATTGTTACCCAGGTTTCGATGATGATGCACATTGCCATTGGCTTAAAAAAACCGATGGTGTTAATGAACAACATCTTTAACAAACATGAGTTTGAGCTTTACGGAAATGGAGTTATTGTAGAACCCAACAGTGGCTGTGACTGCTATTATGGAAATACCTGCAAACGGGATAAACCCTGTATGAACGATTTAAGTCCGGAAAAGATTTTTAACCATATTGAAAATCTATTGAAGTAATTCTGTCTAAAATATTCTATTTATAATATTCTTTCTATTTATCGGCAATGCGTATAGCTTACCTTTCAACATTTTTCCCTTTTCGGGGTGGAATTGCACAATTTAATGCATCGTTGTTTCGTGCCCTTGAAAAAGAACATACTGTCTCGGCCTTTACATTTACAAGGCAATATCCCACCATTCTTTTTCCCGGTAAAACTCAGTTGGTGCTGAATGATGAAACGGCTGATCCAATTCCTGCAACTCAGTTACTCGACTCAATAAATCCAATTTCGTATCTGACAACTGCAAAAAAAATAAATGCTTTTGAACCGGATGTATTGATAATGAAATATTGGATGTCGTTTCTGGCACCATCGCTTGGCTCTGTTGCTGCATTAATTAAAATGAATACAAAGATCATTACGATTCTCGACAATGTCATCCCACATGAAAAAAAATTCTTTGATGCGCCTTTGACGAAATACTTTTTAAATCAGAATACAGGGTTTATCGCAATGAGCGATGCTGTGCAAAAAGATTTGCTACAGTTACAACCAAACGCCAAATGCATTCGGTTAGATCATCCTCTGTATAATCATTTCGGCGCTCCATTAGAAAGGAAATATGCCTGCCAAAAACTTAACATTGATCCAGCAAAAAAGACGTTGCTATTTTTTGGGTTTATTCGCGATTACAAAGGCCTCGATTTACTTATTGAAGCATTTGGCAAACTCGATTCCTCGTTTCAATTAATTATTGCAGGGGAGTGTTATGGAAGTTTTGAAAAATATCAGGAACAAATTAACAATTCCCCTTTAAAGGAGAATATTCATTTATTTACCGATTATATCCCTGACAGCAAAGTACCTGATTTTTTCAGTGCTGCCGATGTTTGTATTCTTCCCTATAAATCGGCAACACAAAGTGGTATAACTTCAATATCCTTTCATTTCGAAACACCTCTCATAGCTACTGATGTGGGCGGATTAAAAGAATCAATCACGCACGAATCCACCGGATTAATTGTAGAAAAAGCCGAAACATTATCCCTGGTAAATGCTATACAACACTATTTCAACAATCCATTGCAGATCAACTACAAAGAGAACATCCGTCAATTGAAAGAAAACCTGTCATGGGAATCGTTTGCAAAGGGAATTATTAATTTTACCGCGCTGTTAAAAAACTAAAGATCAGCTAAACATTCCTAAACATTTAAAGGACGGAAATAAAGTATGGGCGAAATAAAAAAAGTATTACGAGAATCGGCAGTAGCCAGGTGGAGCGTTTTATTGTTAATAAGCTATGTTATGGCTGCCAATTACTATTTTTACGACGCACTCTCTCCTTTGAAATCAGTCCTACAGGAAAAATTAGGCTTTTCATCCGAAGATTATGGATGGGTACAAGGTTTCTATGCCTTTCCAAATACTTTTTTATTAATGGCTATTTTCGGAGGAATTATACTTGATAAAATCGGCATTCGAATTACCGGGATGGTATTTGTATTATTTATGGTTGTGGGCGCATTTGTAACCGCGTATGGCGCTACCGAATATTATGGAAATGGAGGTTTTGGATATACTTTTATGGGCTCCTTCCTAACCCGTTTTTCGCCGCAGGTTAAAATGATGGCCTTTGGAATGTTGCTTTTTGGATTGGGTGCTGAAACCAGCATTGTTGTTATTAGTAAAACCATTGTTAAGTGGTTTAAAGGAAAAGAACTTGCATTAGCATTTGGAATAAACCTTGGGATTGCAAGAATAGGATCTGCCCTCGCTTTACGAATTGGACCAACAATTCTTGAGCCAGATTGGACCAAGCCAATTTGGCTTGCTGTTAGCTTGATATCCATTGCTTTATTAGGATTTCTGGTATATCTTGTTTTTGACATCAAATTAGATAAACAGATAAAACAGGAAGGTCTACTTGATAAAGAAGAAGAATTTAGTTTTAAAGATTTCATTTCTTTAATAACTAATCGATCTTTTATTTATATAACTGCGCTTTGTGTAACTTTTTA
>JAIFLU010000014.1 GCA_020048915.1 Bacteroidota bacterium
AGGCAATCAGTCATTAATTCTCCCGTTTTTCGTTGGATAATAGCGCCCCTGTTACTATATTCGTAATACATTAAATCCAAAACGGTATGAACAAACAAGAATTAGTAGACGCAATTGCCGCTGAAAGCGGATTAACAAAGAAAGATTCAAAAGAAGCATTAGATGCGATGGTAAAAGCTGTTGAAGGAGCTATGAAAAAAGGCGAGACAGTTACGCTGGTAGGCTTTGGCTCGTTCTCTGTTGCAAAACGTGAAGCTCGCGAAGGTAGAAACCCACAAACAGGAAAAGCTTTAAAAATAGCTGCTAAAAAGGTGGTAAAATTTAAAGCCGGAAAAGACCTTTCGGAAAGTGTAGCATGATAAAACGGGTTGCTGGTTGCAAGCCCTAATATAGGGTTGCATAAGACATGGAACAACATATAGGCACAAAGAATAATTCTTTGTACCTATATGTTTTCGGGTACTTTGACGAATAACGTTTCAACTGAACTACCGTCAACAGCCCTGAAATTGTCCCCTATTTTTTTTGGTTTTTTCAGGAACTCTCAATATCCATTGTTAGAAATTTACTGTATACTAATTTGGTTCGTAGTAATATTATATATTTTTACAATTAAAACTAATCAGGACATCCTCCGCTTTCACATCCAGTTGAGCCATCAAAAGAAGTAATTTCAAATCCATGTTCTTTCGATAAAGAGATTCCGCCCGATAATTTTATATCGCAATGAGCTAATGGTATTCCAGCACAACCCACTATCGTTATATTACCTCCTGTTGCAAAATTCACCTGAGCTAAACTTTCACAAACGTGATGATAATTAACATTACCAGGAATAGTTGCACTTAAGCTATTTGAAGTATAAGCATTAACAGATACCTCTGCTACACCAACATCAACAGCTGCAGTACCTTTTGCGTTAGATATTAATCCTCCATTATATTTAGTTATTGAATTCCGTTTATTTTGATAAAAATAAATTCCAGAACCGGCTGATAATTCGAAATCAACAATCTTATAATTAAATCCATAAGATGCATTTCCGGTTGTTAAAAATCCAGTAATAACTGAATTATTGTTTACACCATTCGATGGAGTTAATTGAACCAGATTTAAAAACTCTTCATTAGAAGGACAGATAGATCGCATACGCATATCCGTTATAAGATCAGTTGTTCCATATGGAAAAGGATTTACAAGCAGTTTTTCAAAGGGAGCATGAAACAGGAAAAGAAGCCCTCTAAAAGTCAGAAAATATGTAAATGTTCCTTCCATCGATAAATAAAAATAACCACATTTGGGATCAATGAAAATTCTACTTGCTCCTTCATAAGGCAGACTCATTGCCACAGGCGTATAAGTAGCTCCGAAAGCTCCATAATATCCACCATTAACTTCACTTAATTGCATCCCGGGTATTGTTATTTTATGATCAACAACATCGGTTTCATCATCTGAGCGGAGGTTCATAGTACAATCAGAAAATTCAAATTTATTAGTTGTTCTGGATGGATAATATTTTACGTGGTTTGAGGATAATATTATTCTTTCATTTCCATCGCTAATTGAACTTATTTGATAATCCCCATAATAATATAAATTGCAACAGGTGGAACTAGTATCCCCAAGATTTCTAGTAAGAAGAGCATGTCGATCATAACATATTAAATCAATTAGCGATCCGTCACTTCTTAATGCGTTCTTTAATTGTTCCTTAATTGTTCTTAAACTACCGCAGTTCCCTGTTTGGCTAGTTGAAATGGAAATGTCCACTGGAATAGTATTCCGCAGAATTAATTGCGCATTTGTAAATGAATATAATTCTAATTTGCTAATTATTAAAGGATTATTGTTCTCATAGACAGTTACATTATTGGAATTAAAGGTGCTGGTTTTCCAATCAAAATTTAATCTTTGCACACTTACGCTTAAAATAGGCGGACAACTTCTATTCCAGTTCTCCTGATCATCATTACAACAAACTTTATTTCGGGTAGCTTCAACGATATTAGTAGGACTAATTAGTCGTGGGACAAGCGATTTAACATTAAATTCAACATGTTGCCACGAATTGGTAACACTATCACAGAAATAGGGAAACCATAATGACCCCAACCATTTAAAATCGAACGATCTTAAAGAGAGGCTTGTTCTTAAAGAATCCAATGTAATTGTTGAAAGGTTACAATCGAACTTTTTAGTATAAGTCATCCCAAAAAAAGGTCTTTTATCCCAATCATGAATTGTAAAATTGCCTTTGCTATTAAATGTGGCAAAAAAGCGTACTCCCTTTTTTACAGCAGAGCTATCTGAAAAAAGTGGCGGTAACCATAATTCGTTGCTATATATTTCATTTTTTGAATTCCTGTTTGATTTGGTCATCGTAACAAATATTCCGTTGTTGGGATTATTCTTTAGTTGATCAAACTTAATAATAACTCCTTTGTCAACTAAGCTTATTGGCAATCGCCAAGCCCAAAGAATGTATGTTTGAGGATTCATTATTACTTCAACTCCTTTTACCTTTTCGTTCTGCAGGAAATTTCTATAATCATCGGCCTCCAATTCAGCTATGGACGAAAACGATTTGGGAACTAATGGGCCCGATGCCTGATGAAATTCACCTTTATTATCTAGCGACAAATCTTCAAATTCCAGATTAATATAGGATGGATATGGAAAATGAATAGTATAGGTTAGTCGGGATTTCGTTTTCTCAAATTCATTGCTACAAAAGCTTAGACTGTCAATTTTCATATCTAGTATCTTTAATTCTTGTAATAAGAATTTACCCTTTACTTCAACAGGTAACCTGTCTCCTTGATTATTAATTTGCTCCCAGGTATATATTGGCCAGATCTTTTCTACCATACAGCTATCCGTAGGGTAAGAAAAAGGTACAAGGGTATTGCCTGAACTTGAAATCCTCCCTGTAACACCATAAGGGGTGAGGGTCAAGTTACCATTGAATATGGACTTTATAGTCCTATCATTTGAGGTGGTAACATTTATAGGATATGAACAATTAATTTGGGAAGAGGTAAGATAAAAGATGCCTTTATTCAAGGTAATTCCCGGACGGTTTTTATACCATAGCTGATCTTCGGCTTTATAGGCATTAAGGATTGTTTGAATCTTATAACATTCTTCTTTTTTTAAGCCTGAATAACTTGAATATTCTTTCATCCATTGTGGGAAATAAAGCCAAGCACCCTCACTTACAGTTTCTACTGAATAAGCTTCAGACAACCTAAACTTAAATCCCGTATTATTAGGTTTCTGTAATGAAAAAATGTTGAATAGAGCTCCAAATTTATCGGTATTCAATATTAGTCGTTGGGTATCTATAGGCTCACTTGCAAGTTGGTTGTATGAACTTGGCAAGAGTACTTTAGAATTGAATTTACCATTGCAATCCTTTAAATTGTTGTTCGTATATAAAATTGACACTTCGCCGGTTTCTAATCCTAAAAAATAACCATTCTGTCGGTTATTGTCGTATTCCAACATTCTTTTAACAGGGGATTTTAGGGTTAAAACAAATTGGGATTTTAAGCTTTCGGAGTATAGGTGTGCCTTATAAGTAAATAAATCTGAACTATCTTTCCCCTGGAAAACAATTCCTTCATTTCTATTCGATAATCCATTTTCATCTGTTTGAAATGAACCAATTGTAATGGAAACATTGTTGGATCTGCTGATCATCAATGAATACATTGTTTCTTTGAGGTGGAAGATACCTTCTCCTTTAAAATCTGTGGCTTGAATAGAACCATCAGATGCAATACTGCACTTTTCGCTAATAAAGGGAAATACACCTGAAATTCTGTCAGCAAATCTCATCACGGGCAGCAAGAAGGTTACCGTTGCCTTGGAAGCATTAGGCTTTATTAAAATTGTTTTTTTATCGATAGTAATTTCTATTCCACTTTTTGAGAATGCAATTGTTCCCTTCTTTGATCCTTCAACTTGTCCTTCATATGCAACAAAAATATTCCTCTGTTTATTCCATCGAACTTTTATATTTTTGTATTTTATTGGAATTATGTTATCTAGTATTTTAATATTCCCATTTCCACTGAAGCTTCTCCTTTCCAGGTTGTCGATCGAATTCTGATCAGGAATTACCAATTGTTTATGTAAATAATCTGGTTTGGACTTTATTACTTCGACAATAAATTCATTAATGATGAATTTATTATATGCTGTTTGTCCAACACAATCAGTAGTTTGAAATTTCAGCAAAATAAAAAATAACGGAAGAATTAGAATTTGACTGGAATAATTTAATTTAAATACTGTACAAATTACCTTCCGATTAAACTTAGCGAATGATAAATTTAAACTTTTCATTGGAACAGGATTTAGGTTAGAATTGATGAAATAATCACATATAGTTTCTTGGTTTTATTATTTTACATTGGTATCAAATTCAATATGTAAATTAAAGCCAGTAATCACCACTATTTTAGTAATTAAAAAAGGCTTAAGAGTTAATTTGAATGCGATAACTCTAATAAGTAGAATTTGAATAATTAAAATTACAATAATTGAATTCCTAAGTCAAGAGAATTTCTAAAATATTTATATAACAGCTACTTATAACAGACTCCAATTTTAATAAAAATTGCAAATTGTAATTTCAACATTTTTAATGATTGGGCTTTCTTTGATGAGTAATCAGAAAGTTGACATAATTGATGTTATAAACTCCCCCATTCCTTGGCAAACTGTTGATTCCTTGCCTGAAAATTCCCGGATTCCCCCTTATATTTCTTTCGAGGCCGCTCATATTCATACTTGTTTATTTTCTCCGATATTACCACATCCCCCACCGGATTAATTAGCGACCGGTCGTTATCAGCATTACTCAGTATTTCATCTGATATTGGAAATGCATTTATCAATTCTTCCGGGAAAGGTTGCAGAAGGTTAGAGACGAGTGTGAGCATTCCATCTGTTTTTAGCCACCGTTTATAATGCCGGTCATTTAGAATTAACGGCAGCCGTGTAATACCAGCATTTAAAAATTCGCCAAATACCGGTACCGTAATCACCGAAAAGCCATAAACAAGCGGATCCAAAATATCTTTCTTCCAACAATCCCATACACACGCCAGCCCAATAGGGCGCTTTTTCTCTTTTAAAAATACCAGGTAAGGTTTTCCTTCAGCATTCTCTACAATAAAATAATCCAGGGGTAAGATCCCCCTTTGTTCCCGAATTTGTTTTCGAAACAATGCGGATTGGATAATTCCTTTTTTGAGGATACCATCATCGGTGACATGCCTGTCTCCTTCCACAGGAGCATCAAAGATCGGCTTATCTTCTTTATAGTTACCAGGAGTCATTCCAAACCGAAATGATGAAAATTCGTGTGGTCGGTGTGAAGAAAGAAACTGCATCATATCTCCCGGTCTCCGGTTATAACTTGGGAAGTAACAAACCGTTTCTGGCATCATCACTTCAAATTTCCGCTCTAAAATCTTGCTTTCCTGAACTAACCCAAAATACATAATGATTTGTTTTTAATCAAATACTGTGATGTTAATATAAGAGATATTTTATTGCGGGTTAAAAAAAGTTGCGGATTGGGGTAATGATACCGAGTTATAAGCTGATTCGGGGTTGGGGGTTTCAAAGCTGATTATTTGGGAAACCAACTATTAATTAAAGTTGGCTTCAGGAAAGAATCTTAAAAATTATATTCTTCGTTTTTGATTTAAAACAAAACCGTTTGCTATTATTTAATCATAATCTTGAAAGAGAAGTAATCGAAAAAGGCAGAGATAGATTTTCTGCCTTTTCTATTGCTTTAACCTATTACAATTGTTGACTTAAGCTGTATTTTTAGGCATTGTTTATGAGACGGTTTTGTGTCAACATTAAAATCTAAAAAAACACTGAAAAACGTAGCATTTTTTTAAATTCTAATATTTAGATTGGAATTCCTTAATCCCACTATAGTATTAAAAGGGATTATTCTTGGAGGATTTAAGTATCAAAAATTTATAATACATAAGAAGTAATAATAATTGAGATTTTAAAAAGCG
>JAIFLU010000147.1 GCA_020048915.1 Bacteroidota bacterium
AGACAATGCTGTTTCGAAAGGTTCGGCAACAGTCTGGGTTTTTCTCTGTGAACCTCTGTGATATTGCTCTGTGGCTCTCTGTGAAAGAATATATTACACGAAGAAACACGGAGAAGGCACGGAGGGGCACAGAGGGCTTTTCCATGATGCTTTGTAAGCTATATTTTTTAGTCTTTCTCATCAAAAAGACAATGCTGTTTCGAAAGGTTCGGCAGCAGCCTGGGTTTTTCTCCGTGACCCTACATGATATTGATCTGTGGCTCTCCATAAAAGAGTAAATTGCACGGAGAAACACGGAGAAGGCACGGAGGGGCACAGAGGGCTTTTCCATGATGCGTTGTAAGCTATATTTTTTAGTCTTTCTCAACAGAGAGACAATGCTGTTTCGAAAGGTTCGGCAACAGTCTGGGTTTTTCTCTGTGAACCTCTGTGATATTGCTCTGTGGCTCTCTGTGAAAGAATCTGTGAAAGAATAAATTACACGGAGGAACACGGAGAAGGCACGGAGTGGCACAGAGGGCTTTTCCATTAAGCTTTGTAGGTTATATTTAATAGGTTTTCTCATGTTGTCAGCCTATCGAATAATCACTTTCAGGTTTCGCATTTCGTCTCCCACCTGCAGATTTAATAAGTAAACGCCTGGTATCACATGCGCCATTTGAAACAACTCCAGGTAGTTATTGCTACCCGATAATTTCCGCACCGTTTCTGTTTTACCAGTAGCAAAGGATACCAAACGCAGAAAGGAAGTAGCATTTTCTTTCAACCTTACATCTACATGGAAGTCTCCATCAGTTGGATTGGGATACACCCTGAAAAGTTTTATAATACCGTCTTTGGTGATATTTGGCTCCGAATCGCCCGATCCGGCTGGTAAAACAAATACTTGTTTCGAGATAATGTCCTGGCAGTTGTTCCGGTACGAAATCATGGTAATTTCGAATTTTCCGGTATCGGTTGGCACAATGTATTTATAGAATTTCTCGCCTCCGGCCTCTTTCATTCCCAAAGGAAGCATTACAGAAATAGAATCGGGAGTAGGAGCCGATGACTCGAAAATCACCAGTGTATCGTTCTGATTGATTACCGAAGCCATTAAAAATTGGGCCTCAAGTTCAATATTGGAGGCAGTTACCTGAATATTGTCGCGACCAATGCAGCCCCGGTCGTCTTGTATCTCCAGCGAATACTTTCCAGCTGTTGAAACCAGGAGGGAACTATCGGAGGATAGTAATCCCGAACTGCCAAACCATTTGTACGATTCGAACGCCCCTGCCTGCAAAGGATAGCTGTTATCTTTACATAAGATGAGGGTTTTGGAGAGTTGACTACTAATTTTATCCTGATAGTGTAGGCTGAAATCAAACTTCCGTTTACATCCATTACGATCAGTTACCCAAACCGAATAGCGTCCTGTATCGGCATCCGAAATATTATCGCGTTTACGGCCGGTATTCCATAGGTACTCGTACCCGGGAGTGCCGCCTTCAGCCGAAATATCGAGCGAACCATCGGCAACCCCATAGCAAAGAGGGTGAGCCAGGCGGTCTATGTTGATCCAAAGGCTATCGGGAGTTCCAATTGTAAAATCTCGAAAAATTTTGCACCCCTCTGAATCAAATACTTTCAGAAGATAATTGCCGGTAGTTAATCCAGTTACCGAATTGCCCAATACTTTACCTGGCCACTCAATGCTATAAGGTGGAAAACCTTTCATTACATTCACTTGGGCACGTCCGTCGCTTCCTTCCCAGCACGAAACCGGAATTGTAAGCAAGGTATCGATAGTCAGATCGGTAATATCGCTAATATTGAAGACAAAATCGTTCGAACAGGTATGGGCATCGGTTACCTTCAACCGGTATTGACCTGAATATAGATTCTCAATTTTGTCAGTTCCGGTATACTGTTTTCCTTCTATATCGAACCATTCATATTGGTAGGATGGAATTCCTCCTGTGAGGGATACATTAACTGATCCTTCATTTACCTGACATTGCGTATTGGTAATGGTGGTATCCACCACTGAAATTAATGAAGGCTGACCAACAATGGCATTAGTTTGGGCTCGACAGTCGAGTGAATCCCGAACATATACTATGTAATTTCCATTGGCCAGATTATTAACAAATGTGCCAGAAGTCCAGGAAGTATTATCGGTTGATACTGCATATCGGCTGTTCCCTCCCAACACCTTTAACTGAACCTCTCCATCAGCCGAACCAAAACAATTGGCATCCACAATGTTTGAAACCGATGCTGTAAGGGTTTCGGGCTCTGTCATTGGAACGGTAAAAGAACTAACTACCCCGGCGGTATCTTTTACAAAAAAGGTATAGTTTTTAGCAGACAAGCCTGAAAATGTTGGAGCGATTTTGTTAATTTTATTGGCAGCATCTCCAAATAGATACGAATTTCCCCAACCGCCACTTCCTATGAGGGTAAACTCACCATTCGCCATCCCCTTGCATTGAACCTGCCTTTTTGTATATACCTGTAACGACAATGCTTTTTCGGGTTCCGGAACAAGCAATGACTTTTCCAGCCAGGGTGTTCCCCAAAAGTTGCACTTTGCCGTATCCTGAACACGAATCAGATAATTACCAGCAGTTAGCAATGTGATACCAGATTTACTAATAGTTGTATCAACTTTTACACGATTTTGGGGAATTACTTCTTTTCCTTTATACCATTCGATAAAATATTTGCCATTGCCCTTAGAAGCCGAGGCATTTATCCATCCGGTAGAAGCCCCTTTGGCAGCAACATACCCAGGATTTACATTTAATTGAATAGTATCGGGATCCGATAAAATCAATTTCTCTGTTTGTGCGAGACAATTATCTTTATCGGTTACCTCAACATAATAATTTCCCAATGGAAGCGGTTTAAGCAAATGGCCTCTCGGGCCTTTTTCAGCAATTACAGGATTTAGATCCGAATTACGAAAAACACGGTAAGCAAAGCCATCAGCATAAGGCTGACCATTTTGGGAGCTCACCTGCAAGTTCCCGGTAGCTTCGCCCGGACAAGCAGGATTAGTTTTACTTATAAGTTTAATGTTTAGGCTATCGTTCCGGACGGGAAAACTAAATAGAAATGTCGAATCGCTGCAACCATATTTATCGTAAAGTACAATCTTGTTTTTACCCCCAACTTTCTGATTCGAAAATGTCACATTAGCCCCGTTTAGTGTTTCAGTATTGTTCAATACAAAATAATATCCGGGAGAGTCCGGCAAACTTCCCGTTGCCTGGAGGCGTGCACCGGCATTAGCTGCTCTAATACAACTGGCAGTATCGAATAAAAACGCAGCAATGGAAGCAGGGTTCTTAATAGCAATAAACTGAAAACTGGTATCGGAGCCACAACCCATGGTGTCTGTAACAGAGAGGAAATGACTTTTAGCACCAATTCGTTCCTCTAAATTATTAAAATCAACTTTGTTGGTAATATTGGAGTTTTCTACTCCATTGAGGGAGAATTTCAATGTCCCCATGCTTTCGGGTTGAGATGCCGATGCGGTTATGATACCGTTCTTTACTTCACTACAGGCGAGGGAGTCGACAATTTCAAACTTCAGTCTGGGGTTATTATGAAGATTATCAATTGCAATGGTAGTGTCGTTTTTACAGCCTCTTTCATCAACTGCTACTATGCGATAGTTTAATGAATCGAGTGCTGTAAAGGTGGCAAGGTCTTTTATTACGGTTACAGGAATAGTTTTTGTACTGTCTATAATTCTGGAAATTCCAAAACCGGGACTCGTAAAGGCTTTAATTTTAATAAAACCATTTTTCACTTGATCACAGTATTGGTTGCTTTTATCTAAAAGCTGGAAATGGACAGGGGTAAGGTTTGCATCAAGGTTGATATTTTTCCATTGGATAGAACATAAACTATCGTCGGTTACAGTGAGATGATAGTTAGAATATTCTGGTAACTTCAGAAAATTGCTGCTAAACAGATTCGATATAATGGTTGTATCCTTAATATTTCCTTGTATCCGGTATTGATAGTTAGTGCTATATCCTGAAATTATTTTTACGTATAATTTACCATTTGCAACACCTGGGCAAGAGGTTTTTGTAACGATTAAAGGATCAGCAATAGCCCAACTAAGACTGTCGGATCGAACTGAAATGTTTGCTGTTCCATCTCGGTAACAATTATCTGATCCAATTACCCTATAGGTATAATTTCCTGCATTAAGGTTCTTAAAGGTATATGTTGAATCTATTGTCTTTTTCTCTTCCCCATTTTCAATCCTAAAAGTATATAGACTAGCTGGTCTACTCCCTTTGTCGAGTGTAACTTTGATAGTTGCGTTGGTTTTTGAACTACAGAGAAGTTGACTTGGGATAGGGGCTTTTAAAGAAAGTGGTTTTGAAATTGAGTCAATTGTAATTCTTAATGTATCAGAATTACAATTTAGTGAATCAGAAATAACGACCTTATATTTTCCCATCATTAAATTTGGAATTGTATCAGCTTTTACCGGGCCTGAGAAATGAATGGCATTTAACTTTATATTATACCCTCCGGTTTTAAATGGAGTACCGCCTAAAATTTTATTTACTTGAATTGCACCATTGGTGGCCTCTCTGCATGAAACTGCTATTGAATCATAGGTAATGCTAATACGGGGAGGTGCAAGTTTAACAAACTTTTTTAATGTATCAATACAGCCTCTGTCTGTTTTAACCTGAAATGTATAATTGGAGTTATTGATTAAGTTAGAATAGAATAAAGAGGTTCCGTTATAAACTGAATCGTTACTCTCTTTAATTATCGAAACTCGTGAATACGTGAAACCAATGGGGATAGTAATTGTAACTATACCTTTATCGCCATAGCATCTTGGTTGTATTAAGGTTTCTGTAATTTTAAACTCAGTTGGTTCTCCAATTGAAAAAGTAAGAGAATCGATTTTTCCTAAGGTTCCATCTAAATATAAGATTTTATAAGAGCCAACAGATAAGGAATCAATATCATTTGAAAAATTAGGAAGATATATCTGAGTAATATTTAATAATTTATTTAGGTTACTTAGAATATTTATAGCATAGTCTTTTTGCGGACTAATTCCATTTAATGCCAAAGTATTGCAATGAATTTTAAAACTAGCATCAAAAATTCCTTTTGTCAGAAATATATTTAACAAGTTATCTTTATCCAAAGATTTTACTTTATTGTTCATTAAATTGAATAGGTCATTTCTTATCTCATTAGTTAAGCCATTCATCAACGAAGAATTACCTTCTTTTACCAATTCAACTGCATAATTCCCAAAACCATTCGCTAGTTTCAGCGAATATTTTCCATTTGAGTGTAATATTGGGTTAGAGACAATATCAATTTTATTACACAGAACCTTCATTGAACTTGAATCTGTTATAGAAATGGAAAGAGGCCTTTCAATTTTAGGGATATTAACTAAGGCTTCCGGACAGCCATCCTCACTATCTTTAACAATTAGATTCTGAAAATCCTTAGGTAAAATAACAACATCAGTAGTATCAAATTTCAAATAACTACTGCCATCATATTTATAAGAATACTGTGGAGTGCCGCCTGAAGCATTTAATTGTATAAAAACAGAATCAGACCCGGTTGCAGCTTGCTTTCCTCCCCAATTACCAATGGTTTTGCTTTTATTAATTAAATGTTCTGGAGGTCTAACCACAAAATCCCAAGTGGCAGGATAATATTTTCCACCATCTTTATTAAGACAATATACTTTTAATCTGTATGCTCCTTTGGGTATAGCATTTATTGTGAAAGATGATTTTAAAGTTGAATCATTTCCCGATTTAAAGACGGTTTGAAAGTAGTAAACACTATCTATTTCTATAATAGAATCTGATGCTCCTATATTACAATTCTTACAACCCTCCTTAGAATCTCTAACATATTGATATATTGAATAAACAAACCTAAAACTGTCGGAACTGGCTGGGATATTACTAATTTTTACGTCTAAATCCTTTTTCCCATCAGGACATTTTGGTTTAAATATCGAATCAGTTTTTGTAACTACTAATTGTGGCAAATAATAAAAACTAACAGCATTACTATAAAAAACGTGATTCCCGATTTTAAATTTTAAACGGGTAAAACAACGTTTACCCAAAATATTAGCTGCACCCAGAACTGACGCAATGCTATTATAGCTAATAGATAATGGCTCGCTAGCATAGTAGTTACTAACCGGGATATCCTGGTAAGTTCCTGATTCTTCAATTTTAACTTGTATAGAATAGTTTACTAAAGATTTATCATCGGTTTCATATTCAGGATAAGGGTAATTTGAAGGCTCTTTTCGAGCTTCGTCCAGAAAAAGTGATAAATTATTTCCGATCTGAATGAATCTTTCACCTAAAGCTACAATTTTCATTAAAGGCATAATATGATAGTAAGCACTGAAATCATTCAGTAATATGTGCTCCTCTTTGGTGCTATTTTTTGTTACTTCAAAAGAAAGGTTAAACATCCTGTTATTAGTTAATCCTCCAGCTATATCATGGTATATATAGCTATATACCGTGACCGGTTTGTTTTTAATAAGATAAACAGTTTGGATATAGTCCATCATATTGACTCCACTGTAAGTAGTGGAATATTTTATCTTATTTATTATACTTGGGGTTTCTGTATCAGTAGAAAAACTTGGGTCGTAAAATTTTAGAAGGAGTTGGCCATTATCAGTATAAAAACCACTTTTCAGGTGGACAAAATAGTTATAATTCAAATAGCCAACATCATTGACATACTCATGTTCAACTATCTGTCCAAATGATAGTTTAATCAGAATAACGAATATCCCAAGAACTAATGTCCTTTTCATAGTATTATTTTTAATAATCGACTGAGATTTCATTGCTCATTATTAGCGTGTTATCAGAGACAAATTTTAACAGGTATTTATAGCTTGTGCCTGGCTTTACCTTTTTATCAATAAATTTTATATCAGAGGTATATGCATACGAAAGCATGGGGCTATTTCCTTCCGAACGGTATAGCGAATATTTTCCATTGCCTGCTATTGCATTCCAGTTTAGGTTTATACATGTTTGGATTCGATTAGAAGTAGCGGATAATATCAATGGAGCCGATTGAATAACTTTTTTCGCTGAAAATGTTTGAGTAAACGGAGAGTATAAACCAGCTTCATCTTTTGCTTGCAAAGCATATTGGTATATTATTTCAACCATAGCTGTTGTGTCACAAAATACAGATACAGAATCTTTAAGCTCAATTAAAGTTATCCAATCCTTTTCATCCGATAATTTCCTCAAGATTCGCTGTGAAACTGCATCCTCGCTGGTACTGGGGATCCATTCCAACCAAACTCCCTCTGGTGTAGAGCTTATACTTTTTATTACCGGTGTTACAGGAGGTACAATATCTGGTCGTTTTACTTCGAAAATTTCAGAGAATGCTGAATAATTCTGATGCTGATCAATAGCCATTATTCTATAATAAGCCTTTCGGGTTAGGGTTTTAAGCTGAATTTGGTCTTGAAATATGGAATCGCGAACGGGAGTTACCGTAATTTGAGAAAACTCTTCCGTGGGTGAATTTGCCCGATAGATTCGATAACCATAAATATCGGTTTCGGAATTAGCTTTCCAGGAAATGATAACCTTGCCAGTTGTATCAATTTCATAGGAAAACCCTTCGGGTGGTGCAGGCGGAATGGAATCGATTAATTGAACAATGGCAGGGAATGATTGTACGGTTTCGCCCCGGAGCCCCCTAGCTAAAACCACATAATAAGCAGTATTCATAGGTTTAGGATCGAGAAAGGTACGGGTTGAACCGGAAAACTCTTCCGAAACAGGAACAAATCCTTTGTTACTATCCTCTGAGCGTAAAATCTGAAAACTTTTTAGTTGTTTCTCTGCTTTGCTGCTATATTCCCATTCGAGTTCCACTCCCGTTGGAGTTGCAATATGTTTTACAATGTGAGGAATCTCTTTAAGCGATTCCTTTCCCGTAACCGAAGCGGTATCAGAGTATGGTCCCCTTTCGCCAAAAGCATTGATTCCCTGGACACGATAAATATACCTTTGGTTATTGCTAATAGAATCTATATAGAAATTTGCATCATTGGTAGATTCTGCCTGATAAGTATTTACTAATGGTGAGGTATTTAGGGCAATAAACGTTTTTCCATTATCTGCTGATCGTTGAACCATATAAGATGAATAGGCAAGTCGTCCTCCTGGACCCCGCCACTCAATGGTAACATTTTTATCGCCCCCAAGTATCTCAGTAATGTTTGGTTTTTGCAAAGGAACAATATCGTTGGCAGAAGCAACGGCATAAGCTGTGTCCCCTAAAGAATTTTCTTTATTGGCAAAATAAACCATGTACAAATATTTTTCACCTTTCACCACCGACCGGTCTGAAAAACTTAATCCCATTGCCCTTGCAACTGGGGCTGAGTTATCCGCAGCAAATAGGGCAAACGAATATCTGTTTTGCTGTGAAGAAGCACGGTTAAAGATGTTCATAACTGAAGAGCCTTGTGCTTCCAACTCAAAGTCTTTTCCATAAATTGCCTGGGCTGCCACCCCTGCCAGATTTTCAGTAACTGAAAGTTTTTCCCATTTGGCTATAGATGCCGGTTTTAAAGGTATTTGTGTGAGAATTATACTTCTCTTTTCGAGAATATCTGAACCGTCTTTCGCTATCAGGTAACGCTCCACAAGGTAACCAGTTCGCATTCCTTTTTGCCAGTTTTCATAATTTACCGGAGCCCACCGTAACATGATGGAATCGGGATATGAACGGGCCATTATCCGTAATGAATAACTGAGGGTATCCTGCCCAAAACTTGCTGTAAGGCTCAATATGAGAAGGATAACTACAATCAATTGTTTTGAATTACAAATCTTTCGCATCGGTTTTTAGGCTACTATGTAAAGTAAAAGTTTTACTGGAAGTAATAATATTTTTCCCAGGCAACATATAACTTAAGGTAACAGGATAATTCCCCGGTTTAACTGCCCGAAGTTTTATAGTATTTCTGATATAACTGATAGTTGGATTAGCCAGAGCATTTGCTTTTTCAGTATCACTCAATTTGGATAGGGAATATTCCAATCCGTCGCTAATATCCATATAATCTTCGTTCCAATAATAAGGTGGCATGTACGATATATCCGAATAAGTAACACCAGATAAAGGCATACCTGCAGAAATTTCAGCATCGGATAAAGTTGAGAAGCTCGCAGACTGCCATATACTGATCGCTTTTTTGGCATACAGACCATATTGGGCTGTATCGCGCCAGATTATAGATTTATGATTAAACCATGGGTAATATTCGTAGGTATGAGGAAAAACATCCTCACTGTACCAGGGCGTATTGGCAAGATCTGCCTCCATTTTTATTAAAGGTTTTACCAAACCTAACCCATTTCTTTCAAACACATCAAATGGCTCTCCTCCAGGAATCCCTGCAATAAGGTAAAATTCAAAATACCCCCGGTCATAAAGTGATCGTACCTCAACCTGACTGTTACTAAAGCGACTGTTAAAAGTATTATATTGACTGGTTTTGAAATTGAAAGTTAATAAGGTCTTTTCTTCAGTAGTGGTAATGGTACCTTCTGCTGCGCGGGTCTTTTGTTCCATGCTGATGCTGTCAGTTCCGGTATCCTGGTTTTGAAAGCTTGTAATGACATTCCGATCAGCATTGCTGTTATCTGATTTTGGGATAGCCACCAGATTCAGCGAATAAATACTATTTAACGCCATTCCTGTCGGAAGGTCGATGTTAAGAATATTTTCGCCTGTAACATACTTAATATCAGAAGTAATAGCATTGTCCCCTTTCGTCCAGCGGGCTTTTCGGTCATATTTGAGCGATTCTTCAAAGAAAACCTGCACATCGCGCTTAAACATGACATAGGCATGATTATATTCGCCCGGCATAAAATTATACTGACGCTCTATCGGATAGGAATAGGCTATTTCGTTCATAGGGATTCTATCAGGCAATTCCCCCGTTGTAAAGTTTATTGACTTTTTCTCAGTAAGCGGCTGACCATTTTCGGTAAATGGAGCCCAGACATTATTTACAAGCTCCTCAAACGCTATTTCGGTTTCTAACGAAAATTCTGTTTTTGGAGAGAGGATAGCAGCAGGAATAATTTGAACCACATCATTTGCTCTATTCCAGTTTTTTTCAATAGCTATTACCTGGGATCCTTTTTTCAATTCCAGTTTGTTAAGCTTAATACGAAAATATTTTTGGATGCCATTATCTTCCGAAATCTTTTGTATCGATTCCACAGGAACATTGAAGACAACCTGAGGGGTTGTAAATACATCCACTTCGCCAGCTTTGTCTGATGGACTGACATCGCTTATAAGTTCGAGGTTTGCCAAAGCAGACCTACCTCCCATAATTTCGCATTTTTCGCCTACTTCCACTTCAAAACGGCATTTACCTTTGATCATTCCTCCTAGGATGCGATATTCGCCACCAACATAGCCAACCAGCCAAACCGGGTTTGGAGCTTCTGCTTTTAAGAAAGCTGCTGTGGCTATGGAAATAATTTCGAATTTTTTGCTTTTCCCAAAAACCTTTGCCTGAATACCAATTTTCCCGGCAAAGTAGGCATATGCCTGTCCGGTTGCATACCAACCATTGATTCCTACCGGAGAAGTGCGTCCTTTACAATAAGCATTTGCCCCATTATTCTTTAACATGATATCGAACCCGGCACCTAAGTCGAAACTACCATAAAACATTAAGAAGTTCATATCACCGGTGCTTACTTCAAAACTGGCTCCAAATGCAATTCCTTTGGCATTCTGCATGGATACCTCATTCCGTTTGCCAGCAATTTTCGATTCGTCAATCCCAAGTATCTGCATTACCCTTGGATTAATAGGCAAAGTGGATGGCAAACGATGACCCGCCATGAAATAAGCCTTAAGTTTTATAATGTCGAGTAAACTTAAGCCAACCGGTTCAATGGGGGAACCAATATGCATGTACCATTCATCTGGTGAAGCATGCATTACTGCCCAGCCAGCCCTGTCTCCAATGCCCACTCCGGTTAATACTCCTGCAATATTTACATAAATTTCCAGGTCAGTGTGGAACACCTCTTTTTGAAAGTCCTGCACCATATGCAAAGAGGCCGAAATTGCACCTCGATTCTCCTCTGTTCCAGTATCGGGTTTTTTATTAGCTAACGGATCAGCCGTTTTGCCGGCAATTTTCTTAAATTTTGAAAGATCAATATTTACAGGCGGGGTTATGCATTGGGCATTTCCTTCGAACAATATGGCTGCAATCCCACCATGGGGAGTGAACGAAATATCAAAAGTTGCCTGGGCATTCAGTAGCTCGTCCTTTACTATTCCAAGCTTAACAGTAGCCCGGATTCCAATAGCAATGGTTTCATCGGGTTTATAAACTATTCCGGACAAAGAAGCTCCAAATGAATTTGGATCTATCGTGCCTACTTGCTGTTTCATGTGGTGATATAAACCTCCTCCAAAACCAAAAATTGTAATTGGACCTGCCTGAATTCCGGGAACCTGAGCATATAAACCATCGACAAAGAAATAACGTAGCCCATTCACATTTCCAAAAATAGCAACAGCCTCAATATTTATCTTTTTGTTGAAAGTCGCTTTCAGCATTCCACGAAAGCCGTTGCCATAAATTTCATCACCCCGTGCAAAGGCAATTTCGCCAATAATGGAAAACGCATTTGGTTTTTCAATTTGAACCCGGATTTTATCAATTTCCAAACCTTTGTAGTTGTATCGATAACCATCCCGATCTGCCAGAAACGAAATTCCGGTAGTCCCACTGAATCCTTCTTCGGACGAATTTTTAAGATTGACTGATGCAATTACTGAGAGTTTGAGCCCGGCATTATATTTTCGAAGAATAATGTCGTTAATGGTTATAGGAAATTTTGCTAAACTCCCCTGATTATTACCGTGATAGGCAAAATATTCTATATCAACAAAAGGTTCCTGTGTTGATACCCTGAAGTTTTGAAATTCAATACCTGAGAGACTCACTTTCGCCCCATCTTTCGAATTTGATGCAACTGGAGTATTTATTGAAAGATTTCCATTGAAGCAAGCTGTTGGGATAAATTTATCCTCTTTGGATACAATACTTATAAACGAAGTTTTATAAAGATTGAGTTTCGACTCTCCAAATAATTTAAACGAAACAGAATCTTGAGGAGAAACAACAAAGGCATAATTCCCCATGACATCAAGTTTCGCAGCATAGATAAAATTAGTATTTTCATTAAAAACAGGGACATGAACTAATCCAGCCAACGAACCACCTACCAGATTACTTTTGTTAAATTCGAGCATTAGTTCATCAATTGAGAATTTCCAACCGGCTAAGTTCCCTTCGTTTATTCCTAAAAGGTTACGACCAAAAATTTTACCGGAGAACCCCAATTCGTCTATCAATAAATCTTGAACGCCAATCGATATAGGAGTGGTAGCGTTTTGCCGTTTAAATTTATTTCCTAGTATTACGTTTGCTTCGCCAATGTATATTCCGCGCCATAAATTGATCATTGAAGCGGCAAAATTATTTTGATATGATTGTGGGAAACGCAAATTTTCCGGATTTCTTAAATCGCTGAAGTCAACAGCCAGGTTTTCGCATTGAAACGTAAAATCGGGGTATTGCTTTAATTGGAAAGGATCCAAACTTACACTAAAAGTTAAGTCGTTCCAATTTTGTATAGTTGTTTCAAAATAAGCCGATACTTTGCCAGCTTGAGCAGTTCCTTGCATGTCAGCAAGCACATATTTTACTTCAGATAGTTGCAATCTGCCTTTCAGTTTCAATGAACGAAAACCTTTGCAATCACATTCTACATATGAACCACTTAAAATCTGCAGGCCAATATCTTTGCAAACTGATACAGGTTTTTCATTTATTAATTCCAATCGGTAAGTGCCAACTATACCACCTTTATAGGAAAAAACAACATTGCTTGCGGCAAAAACCATCTTTTCGTTATTAAATGGATTGGTAAGCACCATGGATGCACAAAAAACGGCTTTATCCGGATAAAATATTACTTCATCAATTGTAATTGAATAGGCGGGATCTTCATTAGCCCCGCCCATTATTCCCAGAGGCAGATTATAGAATGATCCTGAATCGAGTTGCTCCACATAACGATTGTTATTGAGCACGGCATTAAAACTTTCAAATCTCTTTTGTTCTTCGGAGTTTAGTCTTTCTGATATATCCTGAGCGCAAATACAGCAAACCGTTAAAGGAAGAGTTAGAATAAGAATAACAAATCGTTTTATTATATTTTGAAGACAATTTGTTGGTTTATTCATAAAAGCAAAAATTTAAGGCGACAAACCGTTAAACATGATTTATATCACTTGAAACGGAATATGCATTACTAAGGTTACATTCCGGTTAAATATTTTGTTATTTAGGGGTTAAGCAGCAATGGGTTATAGGCCTGCCCCTGCTTTGGCCATACCGTGTTTTTCCACATCGTTATTGCTATTAAACACAGGCGTTATTTTGAATTATCGCCTGTATGCTAGTGTTATGTTAACCATAAGATTGTACATTCTTTATTTTAAGTCCCCCAATTGGGGGTTTTAGGGGGTAATGGCAAATGCAAAGTTATACTTAACAAAATACTAGTAATATATCTTGTTTTTCAGGCCTTTTCCCCTATTATATGAAATACTTTAGCAAACAATAGCCGATAGTAATCATTGCCTTACCTTAAAATATTAATGAAGGCCTTCGAAATAAACAACCAAAAAATTTATCTTTGAACCTTGTTCTCGCGGTTCAGTTATGATTTATCTCGCAGTTTTTATTGGCTCGTTAGTGTTTACCGGATTAGTCCGGATGTATGCGATTCGCAAATCGATCGTAGATATCCCCAACGATCGCAGTTCGCATAGCATTCCCACTCCCCGGGGAGGCGGATTAGCCATTGCCATTGTATGGTTTGGAGGATTAATTTTTTATTTCGTCCAAAACAATATGGATTCTTCCTTATTTTATGCCTTGCTGGCAGGGTTACCCTTATCCTTCATTGGCTTTGCCGACGATGTTTTCAACCTCAAACCGGGTGTTCGTTTCCTTATACAATTCATTTGCGCAGGTTTGGCTTTGTGGTTTTTAGTGGGCTTACAAAACATCCCGATTGCTACAATTAACTTTCAACTTTGGTATTTATTAACTCCTCTGGCATTTATAGCAATTATCTGGGCAATAAACCTGTTTAACTTTTTAGATGGGATTGATGGATATATAGGCTTGGAAATTGTGTTTATTGGTTTTGCTATCTATGTCCTTACAGGAGATCAGCTAGGGATGCTATTGGCTTTATCAACTTTGGGGTTTCTCATTTGGAACTGGCCCAAAGCGAAAATATTTATGGGCGATGTTGGTAGTACCTTATTAGGATTTACGGTGGCAGTTTTGGCAATCTACCACCAAAATAAAGAGGTTTCGTCTATCTGGGTTTGGCTAATTTTAACGGCAGTCTTTTGGTTCGATGCAACTATTACATTGCTTCGCCGAATTAAAAATAAAGAAAAGCTTTCGGAAGCGCATCGCAAACATGCCTACCAACGAATAGTGCAATCGGGTTTTAGTCATCAAAAAACCACACTTTTGGCATTGGCGCTAAACCTTATAGGCTTTATATTTGCCTTACTTGCCCTCACCTATTCTTCATTCGCATTGCTATTTCTACTAGGCGATTTGGTTCTGCTCTTTTTTGTTTTGAATTATATCGATAAGCGAAAACCGTTTGAATATTGTGTTAAAGCCCTTTAAAAGCAGCCGGTTTTTAGAAGAGAAACCTGAATCCCAAAATTATTCCCATAAAATTTACCAAAATCAGCTCCAACCGAACACGAGAGCTTAATATTCCAGGGAAGTTTATCTGAAATTGTGGTATTTAAAAAAAGAGAATGCTGCGATTGAGCAGGCATAATTGGGATAAAATTTGTACCGTAGTTAAAAGTATAGGTATATAGAAATTTATAATTAATAGTTCCTATAAACCCTTCTAATCCAAAGTGATGTGCTGTGATTTTATTGTTTTGAATATAGTTGAATCGATTACCATGCATTATAGCAGGTGAAGTAATAAGTGGGCTTCCAAGAATCATATCCCGAAATGACCATCCGGCAATATATATTCCATTGTTAAAATAATTATCATTACCTCCCAATTCGTAAATCAACCCATTTGGCTTAATGCTATCGGTTTCGTTTATTCTTCCGCTTTGGTCAGTAGTATTTAAAAATTCGTAAACAAAACCACTAATGAGCTTATTTTTTCCCTTTGAATGAATAGAAAATCCAAATAACCCATCCTTGTAATTGCGGCCGGCATATCCGCTCCCATCTTCAAATATAGTTTGCCAGTAGAAAGCAAATGTATAACCTTTCAATTCTGCATCCAGGCCAAATACTTTAGAACCAAGATGATTACCCAGCTTGTTGAGGGATTCACTTCCAGGAGCATCGGTTCCACCGGACCGCACTAAAAAAACGCTTTTAAAATCTTTAAGCTTATTGGGTAGTTTTTTCCCTTCCAATTCTCCTCCCCACTGCGCATAATGATGTAAGCCATAAGAAATATGAACCGGAAGTCTACCGCCTAATCTTAAAAAACCATATTTATGATGTAACCAAACGTTATTATTATATTCATTATTGTCGAACCATCCATGCGATATACCACCTTTGAATTCTAAATATTTCCAGGTAAATGGAACAACAGTATAGTTTGGGGCCTCAAAGCTAATTTTTGTCATCGGGCGGGCATTTTTCGACCATAATATGAACCCTGAGGAAAGCGAAGAATCCTGATTGCCAAAAAACTCTTCTTTCGCACCTGCGGAAAATTGAAGAAAATAGAATTTTACATTACCGAACCATTGCTGCATATATATTTTGCCAGAACCATCATACTTAATAATTGGTTCGATGCAAAAACTATAATCGAATTTTTTATCAGATGTTAAGGTTTTAAAAATAGAGGGTTGTAATAAGGAGCTATTGTTTTCAGCAGATATTTTTCCGTATTGATTAGAAAATAACCAAAAGGGAGGGCGCTTTCCAATTGAAATAACCGATGTACTTTCAATAGAATATTTTAGTTGTTTTTCCTGAGAATAAACTTCAGGGATGATCAATAAAAAGAAAAATATTAGAATTATTCTCACAAATTTAATTTAACAAAGTGAGAAGCTTTTCGAATTGAGTAGTTGCATTAAACCTTTCGGAGATATCGCGGTAGGCATTCAATCCAATTTTTTTCCGAAGTTCAATATCTTCAGCTAATTCACAAACATAATCACTTAATTGCTGAATATTCCCGAGTTCAGCCAAAAATCCGGTTTCGCCATGAGAAATTATTTCAGGCAAGCTGCTGGTATTAAAAGCTACCACAGGTTTTGCTTTAGCCATTGCTTCAATTAAAACATTTGCTGATCCTTCATGTATGGAGGGCAAAACAAAAATGTCAATTTTATCTAAGAAACTCTCAATGTTTTCTACAAAATCAAGAAAAACTATTCTTTCAATTACTTTGTGTTTAACGGCATGCTCAATAAGATATTTCTTGAGAGGACCTTTTCCGGCAATTAATATTTTATAATTTACATTTCTATTCGATAACTCTTTTGCCAAACTAATCAGGAATATTTGCCCTTTTTGCTCTACTAACCGACCAGCATTCCCTATTATAACTTCACTTTTTGTATTTCTATCAGGAAAAGAAATTCCATTGACTTTAACACCATTATAAAGCACCTGAATTTTATCAATATTTATTAAAGCAGAATTTTTTTCAAAAAATTTCTTTTTGATCTCACCCGAATTTGCCAGCACCCTTGTAATAACATGCTTAAACAAATAGCGATTTAGGAAGGAATTTCGAATTGGCAATGCCGTACCTCTTCGATAGATTATGTTTTTAACACCGGCAATTTTTGCGGCAATCCCAGCCGCTTTAACATCCGAAGGTAATCCCAGAATTATGGTATAGACCTTTTCACTTTTAAAGAGCTTTACAAGCTTATAAATCAGGAATAAATTCAAAAAGCTTAAATTGGTTATGCCAAATCGATATCTTGGAATTTTTGTGGAAGATAGTTTTTGGTAAAGTTCACTTTTTGCGTTTGTACAAATAATTAAGTTGTAATTAGAATCGCTTAGACGCAGAGCAGTTTCAAAGTGCCATTTCTCGCCGCCTCCCCAGTTTTTGCAACTATTAAATAAACAAATATTTTTAGTTTCAGATCTCATTTTTCATTTTTTCTGTTTCCCTTAAATATTCTGGAACTTTAAATCCTCTAGAAGAGAAATTAAAATTTTCAATTTATGGGAATAACAAAAATTAATTAACAGCAATTGGATTAGTAGATAGTTTATTTACGCTATCTAATACTTCGTAAACAGAATTTTGGCTCTTATATTCGGGTACCATTTTCTTCATCAATCGAACAATTTCCATATTATTCTGATTTTTTACCAGTTTTTCAAATTGGCTTATGCAATTCGAAACGGTATCAAAATCCATAAGAGCAACCTTAGCAATCATTATTTTAGAATGATAGGTCGGCAGAGTATTTTCAGTGGTACATAATAACTCTTCATAGAGCTTTTCGCCAGGACGAAGTCCGGTATATTTTATTTCAATATCGCGCCCAACTTCAAGACCAGATAAGCGAATCATATTTTTTGCAACATCAACAATTTTGATTGATTTTCCCATGTCAAATATAAATACTTCTCCACCTTTTCCCATAGCTGATGCTTCAAGAACCAATTGACATGCTTCAGGGATAGTCATAAAAAATCGGGTGACTTCCGGATGAGTTACAGTTACAGGCCCCCCTTGGTCAATTTGTTTTTTGAATAACGGAATTGCAGAACCATTTGAACCAAGAACATTACCAAAACGGGTAGTAATAAATGAGGTGGTAGTGATATTATTTAACGATTGAGTATACATTTCGGCAATCCGCTTAGAAGTACCCATTATGTTGGTCGGATTAACAGCTTTATCCGTCGAAATCATAATAAATTTACCAACATTGTATTTTACAGCTAGATCCGCCAAAATTTTTGTTCCAATAACATTATTATGAATAGCTTCTGCGGGATTACTCTCCATCATAGGAACGTGTTTATAAGCAGCAGCATGGTATATAATATCAATATTAAATTTTTCAAAAATCTTTGTCATTCGGGCGTTATTGCAAACGTCGCCAATAATAATTTCATAGTCATTGAACAAACATTTTTCAGTTAACTCCAGTTCAAGACTATGCAGTGGAGTTTCAGCCTGATCCAAAAGCAAAATTTTCTTTGGCTCGTAGTTCGAAATTTGCCTTACAATTTCACTTCCAATTGAACCTGCAGCTCCTGTAACTAATACAATTTTGTTTTTCAATTGGTTACGAACTGAGGAACTGTCAAGATTGATCGGGTCACGTTCCAGTAAATCTTCAATATTTATCTGTTTCAATTGACGGGCACTAAAATCGCTGTTTATCCATGATTTGATACGGGGAACAGTAAGAACCTTTATGTGATGGTTTAAGCATAATTCAACAATTTCACCTTTCTTTACCGGGTTTAAATAGTTTTTTGCAATTATTAAACTATCAATGTCAAATTTATTTGTTAACGATTCTAGTTTGGAAAGGGGGAAAATATTAATCCCTTCAATGTTTTTTTTATGATTCTGTTTGTGGTCATCAATAAAAGCAACCACTTTATAATTCGTATCAACATCTAAATCTAGTGCCCTTTTAGCAGCAACTGCTAGTTCATCAGCTCCAAAAATTAATACATTAGTCTTTGATTTTGTTTTACTTTTAAATTCTAGATAGAAAAATTTTATTAATAACCTACTAGCAGTCATTAAATAGGCTGTAATAAAAAACTCCATGATGACTACCGAAAGAGGGATAAATATTCTAGCATTATTAATCTTGTAATAAACTAGATTAAAACTCATAATCAAAAAGCTACCTAAGCATAAAACCAAGATCATTTTGGTAAGATCTCTCAAACCGGTATGCCTTATAATCATGGAATATGTTTTACCTATAAAAAAGGTAATTATCCTAGCTGTAAGAACTAAAATTATAGAAATTGTTAATACTGAAGAGTATTCGTTAGGAATTTGAAAATTAAACCGTAATAAATAGGCAAGGGTAATTGAAACAACACAAATAAATAAATCGAAATTGAAAATAATCCATGAGGGAAGACTAGTTCGGGAGTATCTAATTAATTTATAAAAAAATGTATGAATTTTATTCATAATAATTATTTAAGAAAATAGTAATAACCTAATTTTTCAATAAAACAATTTATAAACCATAATCTGAAAAAAGATCTAATTTAAAAAATTTCAATGCGAGAAGCAAAATCAAATTCCATTAAATTAAAACATGTGGTTGTACGTACAACTTTTAAAGTTGTTCTTTTTTATATCAAATTTGTGTATTAAAATTGCTTTTCATTTCAAGATGGTAATTGATCAAAATGGTTGCGCAATTATGAAAAAAAAATAAGTATCTTTGAAATAGAATTAAAAAATAAAAAACAAAGATAATCGAATTTTGTATAGTTGCTTTAAAATTCAAAACGAAGGTTTATGAGCATTATTATTCAGAAATCCCAAAATACTCCTTTTGTTAAATTTGAGGATGGTGTTTTGGTTATAGCTGGAAGATCGATACCTGAGAATTCATTAACCTTTTTTGAGCCATTGTTTAAAACAATTGCTGAATATTCAAAAAAACCATTTCCTGTTACTGAAATAAATATTTTACTTGAATATGCCAACAGTAGTTCCAACCGTTCATTAATGACAATATTTACACTTTTTGAAAAATTTTACGAGAATGGTAATAATGTTTACATTAATTGGTTTTTTGAATCGGGTGATGATATGATGTACGACTTAGGGCATGATTTTAAAGCAATAATGCGACTCCCTTTTATGGTTTTAGAGAGAAGTTCCCTCAATATTTAAAACGGCATATTTTGCATTATTCTCAGTTTTTAAAGGTCGTTTTAGTTTC
>JAIFLU010000013.1 GCA_020048915.1 Bacteroidota bacterium
TTTAGTTTCTGTCATAACAATAATAAATATTGGAAAGACTTTCTCACAGGAAAAACTGCTTAATTTTTTTCATCTGGATTATGAAGAGGGTTTGTCGGATAACCATGTCAGTAATATGGCAATTGACCATCAGGGTTTTTTATGGATTGGCACTGTAAATGGTCTAAACAGATACGATGGCTATAGTTTTAAAGTATTTAAGCACAATCCGAACGACTCAACTTCCATCCCCAACAACCGAATTTCGTGCTTACTGGTAACATCGAAAGGCATTGTTTATATTGGTACCACCTATGGCGGAATATGTATGTACAATGCAACAACCAAAGCATTTGAAACCCTTCCTATAAACAGAAACAAGGCAGAATTGCGCGAAACGATCATTAACGATATTGAAGAAGACATTGATCAGAATATTTGGGTTTCGACCAACAAGGGGTTATATTTTAAAAAGCATGATTCAGAAGAATACACATTGTATTCCAATTCTTCTGGCTTAAAACCGGCATTTCTGCTTTCTGATGATATTGCTCAAACAGAAAGTTCTCCTGCCGGTGGGGTTTGGATGGCCTTCTCCAGCAAAGGTCTTGTTTATTACAACCCTAAGAATAAACAAATTAAAAAATATACTGCAAGCGATTATCCCGAATATTTTAAAGATGTTGTTTTTACAGACTTAATGGCCGAAAAGAATACGTTGTGGGCAACCACAATTAATAAAGGAACGTTAGAGCTAGATATAGAAACCGGTGTCATAAAAAGGCACCTTTTCGACAATGTTTGTTATGGAGCGCACTATATATTCAAAGATTCCAGGGGAATTTACTGGATATGTTCCAGTGACGGTCTCGTTAGTTTTAATCGTAAAACAGGGCAATACTCAAGGTTTATAAACGAATTTGAGAATACCAACAGTTTATCATCCACTCCGGTTACCTCCATACTCGAAGATAAAGATGGGCTTTTATGGGTTGGCTCTGTTAATGGCGGAGTAAATTACACGCAACGAAATAAACCATTTAATCATTATTATTTAGGCGCGAAGGGTCCTTTTTCGTTAAATGATCCGGCAATTACTGCTCTCAGTAACGATATTAAAGGGAATTTATGGCTTGGTTACGATAAGGGCGGGGCTGCATACTTCGACTTTGCCAACAATACCAGTAAATATTATAATGTGTCGGCTTACAAAAATCCAAATTATAATTCAGGTTCGACCTTTGCCATTTTCGAAGATAGTCGCAAGCAGATATGGCTCGGAGCCTGGCAAAGTAGTCTTCAAAAATTAAATGAGCTATCCGGACGATTTGAAATTTTTAAAAATCCTATAACAAATAAGGTACTTATCGATTGGTCTGATATTCGCGATATTGCTGAAGATTTCTCCGGGAATTTATGGGCATGCCTTCAGGGGAAGGGTTTAGCAAAGATAAACACGAAAACTTGGGAGGTCAACCTCTTCCAACAATCGGATACTGCTGTGAATGCGATTTGTGGCAATTGGGTTTTTGATGTTTGCATAGATACAAAAAATCGAAAATGGGTTGCCTCCTCCTGGGGGATTTCGAGAATTTCATCCGACGAAAAAACGATAAAAACATACAGAAAGGAGCGAAATAACCCGTATAGTTTAATTCATAATAATGTAAATGCGATTTATTGCGACAAACGAGGCCGGGTCTGGATAGGCACAGCCGAAGGACTGAATATTTATGACGAAGACCGGGATTGTTTTGTTCCTGTTAAAATGGGAGGGAAGGATTTTGTAGAGAATGTTAAAGCAATTGTTACAGACAACAAAGGAGATATATGGATTAGTACCGGGTCTGGCCTTGTGAAAATTGAAATTACCGACCGGCAAAATACTATCCCAACAACCTACACCCTAAATTTTTATAATTATGCCGACGGCTTGCAGTCAATAGAATTTATGCCCCGGGCGGCCACAATTCAACCAAATGGAACAATGTTTTTTGGTGGCTCACGTGGGATTGATTTCTTTCAACCCGAAGAGATTAAAAATACACCTTTTCGCTCCAATGTCCAACTATCAAATATTTTAATTTTTAATCAACCATTTAATCCGGAAAAAGGGAAAACAAAATCGATTAATAACATTTCATATACGGTTCTGAACTACAGGCAAAATGCTATAACATTTGAATATGTAGCCCCTAATTTTTTAAAGTCGGACAAGGTTACCTATAAATATAAGTTAGAGGGGTTGGATACAGCCTGGAACGATGTCGAAAACCGCCGGACAGCTTCGTTTGCATATATTCATCCGGGAAAATATACGTTTAAAGTGCTGGCCATTGGGCCGAATAATGTACAATCTCAATCGGAGGCTTTATTTAATTTTTACATTAAACCTCCTTTTTGGGATACACTGCTTTTTAAAATAGCAGTATTAATCTTTCTAATTGGGGCTATAGTTGCTTTTACAAATATTCGGATTGCCTTTTTTAAACGAATTAAAACGGAGCTTGAACATACTGTTGCTATCCGAACCGAAGAAATTCAACAAATGAATCAGGAACTGCTGGCACAAAGTGATTCATTGAATGAGACGAACATTATTTTAATGGAAAAGCAAAATCAGATAGAAGAGCAGTCGGAGGAGTTACAAATTCAATCGGAACAGTTAAGTAAGACAAATAATGAGCTGAAATTGATTAATCAAACAAAAGATAAGTTATTTTCAATAATAGCCCACGACCTAAAAAATCCATTCAATATTATTCTTGGTTTTTCGGAATTGCTTGTATCCGAATATAAAAACCGAAAACCCGAGGAGAACCTCAGAATTGCAACATTAATTAAAGAATCGGCGATATCGGCATACCAGCTCCTTGAGAATCTGTTGTACTGGTCGAAGTCGCAACGGCAAATGCTTAATGCACAACCGGAAGTATTCGATTTAAAAAATATTATGGAAGAAATATCCTTACTATATAAGGAGCAGATGGTGCGAAAAGAATTAGAACATGATTTTCAGATAGATAAAAATACTTTGGTATTTGCTGACATCAATATGGTAAATACGGTCATTCGTAATCTTTTAGCCAACGCCATAAAATTCACCCCTAAAAAAGGGAGCATTCATATAAAAGCCTTGCCTTTAGATAATTTTATCCAGGTAGCCATTAGCGACAGCGGAGTAGGAATTCGGGTCGAAAAGCTCGATACTATTTTTAGTCCGGATGCATCGTATTCTGAAAAAGGAACAGAAGGGGAGCAGGGAACGGGATTAGGGCTGGTAATATGTAAAGAATTTGTGGAAAAAAATAGTGGAAAACTTTGGGTGGAAAGCGAACCAGGGAAAGGCTCTACTTTCTATTTTACTGTTCCTGCAAAGGTATCAAAAGAGGAGGATAGAACGGGCAAAGGATAAAATCGAATAAATAGGCTGTGTAAAAAGTCGACAAATAGAGCGTAGTCAGGATTCCGGGCCCGTAAATTTGACTTTGTATTTTCTCAAATGGTTTTACACCATGTTACCGATACCAAACAATTGCTAAACAAATTCTATAAAATACTTAACCCCAATGGCTACCTTGCTATTGCCGATTTGTATCCCGAAGATGTTTCATTTCATGGTGAGGGGTTTACCGGACATAAAGGTTTTGGCGTAACCGATTTGCAAGCCGTTTTAGAAAGAATAGGATTTACACACATAGCTACTCGAAACTGTTTTACTATAAAAAAGACAATTGGAAACTCAATACATGAATTTCCAATATTTCTTTTAATTGTTACAAAGTAGATATCTTAATTTATATTTAGCCCCCTTATTTCTTAGCAATCGGCAGCATATACCCAATAGAAACAGAATAAAACGTTTTTGCAGGATAAGAAATATTAACATCCTGGGTTGTTGGTAAATTTAAAGAATAACTAAACTCAAAATCAAAATTACCTACCGACAATCCAAGAGGGACATATATTTGTGTGTTTAAGAGGCTGAATACGTCTTTAAGATTCGTTGTTTGGTCGGCATTTTGACTATTAGTTTTGGTTGTACTTACAGTTTCGGTAGTAAAAAATGCAGATACTTCCGGGGCTGTATAAATTTTATTGTATTTACCCAGTTTAATAAGGGTAAAACGCGAATACAATGCAGTTGAAACATTTATTCTGAATTCTTCTCCAAATAATAAATTACCGCTAACGCGCAGTCCAATCCAATTTTTACGAAACGACAACCCCAGGTTAAAATTATTTTTATAAGGGAAGTAACTGGCTGTATCGGGCTTATAGTAGAAAAAACGACTATATGAAGTGCGAATAGTAAATAATTTCTTTTTGTCAATGGCTTTGCTATAACCAGCCGACACTGTGGTATTGCTATAACTGGGCGTTAGTTGGTCGTACCTGCAACCTGAGGCCCCAATGAATAATCCGGTGGAACTATAATAAAAGAGGTTGCCTGTAATATTAAACATATCGCTACCTATTTCCCTGCCAGCATAAAATGTATTGCTGCTATAATTAGCCCCTGTATATAAAAAATCAAATTTTACAGGCTTTTCAGGCATTATTAAAGGGTCGCTATCGTTATAAACCAAGTCGTTTAACAACGAGTCTATTTTGTCGGTTTGCGCAAGTGCTGGAATACCAGACATTAGTAATGCTATAACTATTAACTTTTTCATAATTACCTCCGGCTGCAAATTGAAAAAAATTGACTTTATAAGAAAGAGTCCGGATAAACCGGTTAGGTATATCCGAACTTTCAGATTTAACATTTCGAAGTTTTATTTGCCTGGTTGATTTCCTGAACCAGTGCCAGTTCCGCTACCTGCACCTGTACCTGCACCAGTGCCAGAACCTGTTCCGCTACCCGAACCCGAACCTGTACCTGCTCCGCTGCCGCTACCTGACTTTCCACTTTGGTAATTTTCGCGTACTTGTTGCATTTGGCCTTCTTGAGTTTGTTTGCCTGTGTTTTCGCGGGCTTGTTCGCGTACTTGTTCTTTTTGTTGTTCTTTCAACTGTTCCTTACTACCTGTTCCATTTTTGCTTGCGTTGCCTTTTTGAGCTTGTTCCTGATTTTGTTCCTTTAACATCAAACGTTGGTCAGATGAAAGAGATTCGGTAAATGCTTTCTTCTTTTCTTCCCTGGTCATCTTTTGGTTTTCGAGTATGCTAACCTGCTCAGGTGTAAGTGAAGCTTTAAATTTTTCACGGTTCTGTTGGTTAACCATGTTTTGAATCATTGCTTTTTCCTGGTTTTCACCAACATTTTCTCCTTTATTGGCAGATTTTTCCTGAGTTGCAACTTTTGCTTGTTCTTTGTTTTGTTCTTTCACTGCATTTTGTTCTCCTGCTTTACTCTTGTCTTTATTTGCTGCTTGAGTTTTGGTAGCAGTTTTTGTCTGTTCCTTATTTTGCTCTTTTACGACAGTCTTGTTTTGTTCACCTGTTTTGGCTTGATTTTTCACTTCTGTTTGTTCTTTTTTCTGGCTCTGTTCTTTCACAGCTGCTTTTTCTTGAGTAGCCGTTTGCGTTTTTATCTGGTTCTGATCTTTTTCAGCTACTTGAGTCTGTTTCTTATTCTGATTCTTTGAATCTGAAGTAGATTCTTGTGCAAAAGCTATTCCTGATATTAGAAATAAACCTATTGCAAAACTGAGTGATAAAGTTATTGTTCTCATTTTTTTAAAATTTTAGTTTAACAATATTAAATGATGTCTTTTGTTGCTCTTTATCATTAAACCGCACGAAGTTTTCTCTACCCTACTTTTTTTAAGAAATTTTTTAGTTTTTTTTTTTTTTCAATTCATTGATATTGGCTGCATTGAAGACATTGATTTTGGCAGTTAAACGATAAATATACCGGAACATCTTATTAAGTAAACTTTAAAATACTTTTATTCAAATTATGGGCTTGATTCATTCTGGCTTAAAACAAAATCATCACACTAAGTGAACTTATTGTGATGATTGCAGGTTTTAATTTCCTTTCCCTGTTTGGTTTTTATTATCTCCCCCGGCGCCACTGCCGGAATTAGGGTTATTTCCACCTCCAGGCTGGGGATTCCCCTTGTTTTCGCGATTCTGTTGCTTTTGTTGCTCCTTATCTTCTTTACCGGAGCTTTCGCGCATTTGTTCACGCACCTGCGATTTTTGCTGGTCTTTCATGTTCTCGCTTTCAGTTGTAACTTTTTTATTGGCTTCTGCTTGTTTGGACTTTTCTTCATTTTGTTCTTTAAGCAGTTGCTTCTGCTCCGATGAAAGTGATTGCATAAATGCTTTTCGTTTTTCTTCCTTACTCATTTGCTGGTTCTCCAAAATACTAACTTGTTCGGGCGTAAGTGAAGCCCGGAACTTATCCTTTACGGGAGAATTCCCAGAACCCTGACCTTGTGTCTTTTCCTGATTCGGCGTTTGTTCCTTGTCCCCGGCTTGTATTTGCGCAGGAGCTTTCGTTTGCCCTTTATTTTGAGTAGCATCTACAGCTTGATTTTGAACCCGGTTTTGTTCTTTTATTGCATCTTGTTCAATAGGCTTATCCTGTTTACTTTCTAAGGTTTTCTCTTTTACTGTTGTTTGCTTTTCGGCGGCCTGTTTATTCTCCTCATTTTTGACGGATTGCTCCTGATCGGCAGGCGAAGCCAAAACAGTATTTAACTCATCCTCTACAGTTTGATTTTGTAATTTTATGGTTTCTTCGGGTTGTGCATTTGTTTTATCAATGATCTCAAAATTCCCGTCAGGTTTTAATATGGCTTTCTGTCCAGCAGTTATAATTACATTGTTTTGATGGGCAGATTCAATCACCCTTACTTTGCCGGACGTACAGATTACATTATATTCATCATTACGTGCATATACGTCAAATTGGGTACCTAAAACAACTGTTTTACCTTTCAAAGAAACGACTTCAAACTTTTTACCCTTTTGTACTTCAAAGAAACCTTCGCCTTCGAGTTTAACTGAGCGCGAGAACTTCCATAACAAAGGTTTATAGGTTAAAGTTGACTGTGCAAATAGCTTTACCTTGGAATTGTCAGGTAAAAATATCTCGGTCTGCTGTGCTAATTGAGTTTCAATCTTCTTTGTATAAAAATACATTACCGATGGAATACCTATTAATAGGGCAATAATCGCCGCCGCCGCATATCGGATTATTTGCAAGGAAATTGTTTTTGTATTTCGCTTAGCAGAGCCTGCCTCTTCGATTTTTGCCAACATTTCAGGCCAAATTTCTTCGCGGGTTTTGCTCCATGCTATCCTGGTCCCGGAAATCACTTTCATCACTTCCGGTGTAAACTCAGGCTGATTTTCAATATGGTTTATATTGTTTGTCATTAGGGTTGCAATACATTTTTTAAATAAGTTAAGGTTATATTCATTCGTTTTTCCACAGCCTTTACGCTTAATTTTAAACGTTCGGCTATTTCGTGATATTTCATCCCTTCCATCCTCGACATCAAAAAAACAGTTCGTTGTTTTTCGCTTAAGCTTGCCAAAGCCTTTTTGTAATTTGTTGAAAGTTCTTTGTGCCTTAGCTCATCTTCCGGCGATATGTCAACTTTATCGTTTTGCAAAGAATTTAAGTAGTTCATCTCCAATTTTTCCCGTCGGTATTTACTAATATACATATCGCTGGCAATTTTATACAAAAGCCGGATTGCAGTCTTCGGGTCAATGTCCATCTGTTTTTCCCAAAGTCGCAGAAAAACATCCTGGGCTAAATCCGAAGCTTCATCCATTCCTGCGCCCCTGTAAAACAGGTAACTTCGTACCGAATCGAAATGCTTATCGAACAAATACTTAAATTCTTCTTTTGTCAAGGCGTAATTGGTTTACTTTAATCTTTTTATAAATTTAATCAATTATTATCCGAATGAAAATAGATATACCCTACTTTTATTTTAGAAAGAAAATAAGGAAGTCCTTTATTGAAAAACAGCCTTAAATGTTATTGCAATATACATTTTATTTCCCCTTTTCTTCTACCTTGCCCTGTACCATTGCAATTTGCAGCGCCTTTCCTTTCATTTTGTGAGTAATGATTTCCTGAATTTTTAGAAAATATTTTTTTGATAAATCAGTAAACGAACAACTTGTCAACGTTGGGCTATTTAAAATTAGGGAATAAACAATCAGTCAATAACTTTAAAGATATTGCCATAAATTGCTGAACTACTTATAAAACGATGTATTGGTTAAATTGCTTGGGGTATAAAAACCTAAAGAAACATCAAAATCCAGGGTTTTAAATCCTGCCGTTTGGCAAAGGCTTATATTGCTTTCAAATGTATTTTGCTAAACTCCACAGTCTTTAAAGCCCTTCCAAATCCGCTTCGCTCCAAAGCGGTCTTTTAATCATTCCATTGTATGGTTCCGCCGGAGCTTTACCAACAGCAAAGCGGTGCGCTAAGAATTGCGATAGCTATATTAACATAATGTGTAAAACATAATGAAAATTCATCTTTATCCTTTTTAGTTGTTGTCAGATCTTTAAAGGCACATAAAGGACGTTAATTCCATAACTGAATCAGCTGTCTGTGAAAGAATTTTCTCATGTTGGGTTTATCAATTGGGTTACAGTTCGATTTTAGTAAACCTTGATAATAAAGGGGAAATTCCATTTCGTATAAAATTTAATGGCTATCGGGAAATATTAACAATGCTCTTAGAAATGAAATTAAACGCTATTTATATTTCTGTTCTGTCACTTTTGGAGAGCCAAAAGTATAACCAAAAACTCTTTGACGGCGCGAACGCTCCCAATATTCCCGATAGCTATCGCGGATTGGGACCGGCTCCTGTGTCGACTTCTCTTGTTCCGATAGCTATCGGAAGGCGAGCGGCCATATAGGAATTAGTGTTTAAGTCTTCGCATCGAATATGGCTACTTGCAATTTCTACTAATTTATTAATCTTTGATGATAGTCATTTAATATTTTAATGTCAAATCATTAGTTTTTCTGCCAGTTTCACCCAACGATATGTTTTGAACCGTTTAAAAGAAATAACTTACCGACAGAATAAGCCGACGGTTGTAAACGGTTTCCGCATCAATTATTTTCCCTTTATCTAAAAAATCGATATTACCATAGGCCGCCGAGGTGAGTTCCGTTTCGAGCTGGAAAACCATTTTTCCGGAATAGTAACTAACAGATGGCGCAATCCGCATCATCGATTCAATTTTTTCGCCCCGCCCATAAAATTTATATGCCAATGCATTCAGATCATCACTATAGCCTAAGTTTTTCTGATACCCGCCAAAAAATCCCCATTTTACTTTATCGCCATAAAGCACATTAATCCAAGAAGTAAGAGCATTTCCAGTGGTATAGGATTCATGTCCGGTTATTGTATCAACTGATAGCCTGGCATAACCTCCCTGCATAGCCATTTCAGCCAGATTTTGTCCATACATGGCATTTCCCTTCATTAAGAATTTGCCCGATTTATATTGGCCAAAAACAGCTAATGCAGCGGAAGGGAGTCTTTCGTATGTTCTGTAGCTAGGTTTTTTGCCATAGCTGGTTGATTCTAGCGGTTGAAGTACTTTATAAGAGCCCATAACACCACCGGTAAATCCTCCGTTTGAATAATGCAATTGAAGGTTTAGGTCGGGAACCATGGCATTCCGCATATAAGTTAAACTTTGACCAGCCGGGCCAAAAGATGCATGACCGCTTTGCATAAAGGCTGCAGCTAATAAGGTAATTTTACCGGTTTTGTGGGTAAACCGGACTTGTTCGCCCCGGCAGAAAACACTAAACGGGCTTTCGAAGTTCATCGATACGGTACTTGGAACAACAGGCCCCTGCATTGGATGCCAGTTTCGACCAATTTGAATGCTCGATTTAGCCCAGTCGAGTTTCACCCAGCCTTGGCGAAATAAAAGATAGTTACTGTTTCCACCCGTAAAATCGAATTCAAAATAGGACGAGGCTTTTGCGCCTAATGCATCAGGCCCACCAAATAAGGCGGAGAATCGCGTTGGTATGGCAGAAATATTTTGATTTATTTTTTCATTCAGGTCTTTACCATTTCCATCATAAACCGGTGCATCGGGCCACATAAAAAACAATCCATCCGCAGCTTCGGTACCTTTTCTAGAGTTTATGAAATAATCGATCCGGGCAAAGCCCCCAAATTTAACATTAACATTTTCGCCAAGTTTTACTGGCGGTATATTGCTGGCAGGTTCCTGAGCAATAACATTAAAACCTAATGTTATAAGGGCAATAGATAGTAAAGAGTTTCTCATATTGAAGATAAAAAGGTTGCAAGATATAAAAAGATCGATAAGTGATGTGAGATTCAAGGCATCTCTCCATTAAATTTACAATAAAAAAATCGGCATAACAAATTTTCATATCTGTTGTTATTGATTTATCGAGTTTAAACGAATGAGTATTCTTATACCGGATGGGATTTTCACTTTATTTTTTTGTATTTATCGAAAGAGATTAAGAGAATGGGAGAAAAAAGCAAGGAATTTCTGAAAGAGTTTTCGCGATATGTTGTTAGACTCCATATCCCTTTGTTATAAATTTAAAAAAATCGAAAGGGATGTGGATAGAAACAGTTGATGGCGAAAAAATATTCGACTGGGCAGGATATTATGGATCGCGATTATTGGGCCACAATCATCCTGGTATGCGGGAACCCGAGTACATTGAAGCGCTTGTAATTGCCGCAAACAATAAACTTGCAAACCCCGATTTTTTAACCCCTGAATGCATTGAATATTACCGAAAGCTTTACGAATTAGCACCTAAATGTATTAAAAGCCCTCAATTGGAGATATATGCAGTAAATTCTGGTGCCGAGGCCGTTGAGAACCTGATGAAGTACTTTATTAATTTGCATGAATCCAAACAAGCTCAATTAGGGAAACCCAGAGGAGTGAGGCGCATAATTTATTTCGAACAGGCATTTCATGGTCGCACCATTTTTACACTTAATATTACTCAGTTAACCCATGTTCCGCAAATAACAAAAGATTTTGAACAAATGGTGTTGGGGAATATTCAGGTACCTTTTCCGGCAATAGACACTTCAAAATCGGAGGAAGAAAATCTGAAAAGTATTTCCGACTGCCTTAAAATTATAAAAGAGCAGGTTGAATTATATCCCGGTGAGGTGGTAGCCATTATTGTAGAACCAATTCAAGGTGCCGGAGGGCATAGGATAACCTACCCGATTTTTTTTCAGGAGCTAAGCAAAATTGCGCACGATAACGATATTTATCTGGGATTTGATGAAGTTCAAACCGCCGGAGGACAAACAGGACAAACGTTTATGGTTGATAGCCTCGATTTGCCTTACCCCCCTCAGGGCATTGCTACCGGGAAAAAATTTGCCAACGGGGTAATATTCATGTACCACCCCATGGCAGATATTGGTATACTCGACTCTACCTGGGGAGGAAACCTGGCCGACATGGTGCGTTTTTGCCAGGAACGGAAAATTGTGGAGCGCGAAAAGCTTATAGAACAAGTACCTGTTAAAACTGAAATTCTGCTCCAATGCCTGAATAATTTAAAGAGCAGGTATCCCGGAAAAATATGCAATATACGGGGAATGGGATTATATCAGGGCTTTTCCCTTTCAAATCCCGAAAAGCTGAATTTATTCATTGATTACGCTTTGGAGAAGGAAGGACTTCTGCTCCTGGAGGCAGGAACAGATACCGTTCGTCTTCGTCCGGTATTGGATGTTACTATTCAGGAAATTAAACTTTTGGAAGAAAAGCTAGATAAATGTTTTGCCCGGATTTAGCTTTCTATAAAGCAAATTCAAGATAATTCAGCTTAAAATCCCCTTTGTTAACTATAAGCTTAACAGTATGTTTCCCTTTTTCAAGTTTTACATTCCCCAACAAAATTGTCGTCCACTTATGCTCGCCACCTGAAGCTGGAATAGTAAATGTTTCTTTCAATTTAGTATTATCAATTTCAAAGGCCACGATCCCGGTACTTTTATCAGATGCTACACGGGCAAATACTTTATAAATGCCTTTCTTTTTTATTTGGATAGTATATTTTACCCATTCCGCATCTTTTATGGAGGTAATATTAAATCCATTCGTAAGTTTGGAAGAATCGTTACAGGCTTCAATATCCACCCCTTCGTTCCGGTAAACACGCCCTTTATTGCCACCATCTTTTCCCGGTTCTCCGGTTCGTTCGCTTTCCGCATCGTAATAAGCAATTCCTGAACGCCCCATATCATAATCAACAGCGTATAGGATACCGGGAATAGTGTTGGGTTTAAATGCTTTGGTGGTTGAATCTTTTACCTGACGGAACATAGCATCGATAATGTCCTTATTGTAGCGACATTTTTGAGCTTTAAGATTATCAACTACTTCAAATAGCGCTTTTGAAGCAACTTCTTTCGAGGGGCGTTCCGTGTCTTTATTCCAGTAATCTACAATAGTGCTGTACCCTTGAGGCACCTCCACCATCAAAGGGCAAATAACCGAGCCAATTTTTTTCAATGGCCACCAGGCCCAACCAATTCCGTTTTTCTCAACGAGCGAAATGCAGTCGGTAAACCATTTATCGGAGTTCTCGCCACTTTCGCCTAACCAAACAGGTACCTTGTATTTGTCGCGTAAGGCAGTAATACCTCCCAGAGCCTCCTGATCATTGGGGTTCCAATATTTGTGAAAGCTAAAAACCATGTTATTGTCCCACACTCCGGGAAAACCGTTGTAGTTATTTCCCCAACCGTTGCCTTCAATAATAATCATATGGGTTTTATCTACTTCCCGAATGGCTTTGGTTATTTCGGCATATAAATCCCAAATAGGTTTATTCAATTGGTCTTCCACCCCGTTTTTATGTTTTCCTTCGAATGTCCAGTTGGGCTCGTTAATGAGGTCGTACCCTCCAATAGCCGGTTCGTTCGAATAACGTTCCGCAAGTTTTCGCCAGAGGGCAATTGTTTTTTGCTTGTTCAGATCGTTTTCCCAAAGCGCAGGTTTGGCGGGATCGTAATCCGAAATATTAGCATCCTTTCCTTGTCCCCCCGGAGCCGCATGAAGGTCGAGAATTAAATACAGTTTATTGGCTTTACACCAGGCCAGCAGGCTATCTGTTAATTCAAACCCTTTTTTAAACCAGGTATTCTCTCCTTGAACTGGTTCTTCTTCAATTGGGAGTGTATATAGATTGTAATGCATCGGCAACCGTATGCTGTTAAAGCCCCATTTTGCCATCGAATCGACATCGGCTTTCGTTACATGGTTCTGAAGCCAGAGGTCGTAAAACCTGTCACATTCTTCTTTACCAATTAAATCGGTAATGTTAGCCTTGATTACATGTTGCATTCCTACCTTATTAATTTGGAGCATGTAGCCTTCCTGAAGCATCCATCCCCCTAGTCCCATACCACGTAGAATTATATCCTCGCCTTTTTCATTAATAATTTTGGTTCCTTTCGCTTTTAAAAAGGACTGGCTTTGAATTTGCTGCATGCCGATAAGAACGAGGAATGCAAGTACGAGTGATAATTTCCGATGCATAGTAGCGAGTATTTGTTAAATAGTTGCCTAAAAATACATTGTTTTTGTCTAATGGCAAAGTAGGATATAGAAACAAATGCTAAAAACCCGGAGGTAGCTTTAAACAACTCTCGCATTCATGTGTTAATGGATTACCTTTGTTTTCGAAAAAATAATCAAAACAATCATGACATAGATTCTTTTTTATGTATCAAACCACTAATATTTACTTGTCACCCGATTTAAAAATGTCGGATATTATCCTCAATAATCCATACCTGATGCTGCTATTGGAGCATTTTGGGATAGAGGTTCCTTTGCAGGAAAAATCCTTGCAGGAGATATGCCTTGAGAATGACCTGAATACGGAATTGGTTTTAACTTTTGCCAACTTATATAACGGAGCAAATAATGCTTCGGCCGACTTGTTTTCGCATAAAGATGTATTAGCCATTGTTAATTATTTACAAAAAAGCCACCGATATTATTCCGAAGAAATATACCCCAATATTCTTAATACCATCCGGCAAATGAGCCTGATGAATCATCATAAGGAAATGGTTCTGGTTGAAAAATTCTTCATGGATTATATGAATGAAGTAACGGAACATTTGAATTACGAGAATGAGGTTGTTTTCCCATACGCCAGGGGCTTATTTGAGCAACTGAAGAATGAATCTCCTGTATTTCGAAAATCGACCTATGCCGTATCGGAATACAAGGAACACCATAATGATATTGAAGAAAAATTGGACGATTTAAGAAATTTGCTGCTCAAGTACCTGCCTCAGGAAAACGATCAGGTATTGCGCCGAAAAGTTCTTTTTAGTTTGTACGAGTTGGAATACGATTTAAATATCCATTCTCAAATTGAGGATCTGATTCTTATCCCTCTAGTAACAAGTATGGAAAAACAACTAAAAGCTACACGGTGAACAAACCCATGCATATTGTTTTTGCAGAATCGTCGGATATTGTGATGGAAGGGCTTGTGGGTATTCTGACAAAATCGGGGTTAAAATTTCAAATTTCTAAAGCTAAAACCTTCGACGATATTGAGATATGCCATTCCCGGAAAAATTGCGATTTGATATTTATCAATCCTTCTCTGATACACAATAACAGCAAAGTTTTTAATGCCCTAAAATGTCAGTTGCAAACCCCTAAATGGGTAGGGTTGGTTTACTCATTCCACGATCAGCAAATTCTCTCTCTTCTCGATGCAATAATTACCATTTCCGATTCTCCCGAAACTATTATTAGTCTTGTGAAAAGCATTATAAACAGCGATCCGTTACAGGAGCATAAAAAGTTATTGGATGTTCTAAGCGAGCGGGAAATTGATGTTTTAAAGCTGGTAGCAACCGGGTTGGCCAATAAAGAAATTGCCGATAAGCTTAATATTAGCATCCATACGGTAATTACACACCGAAAAAACATTTCGCAAAAAATCGGGATAAAATCAGTATCAGGACTGACTATTTATGCAGTAGTCAAGAAATTTATTTCGTTAGAAACAATTACAGAGTAGGTGCTGATAAACAGAATTGTATGAATGCTTTAAAGATTACTTTCTAAACGGTTAATCAATTGTTATTGTTTGTACCCCGCTAACCAGGACATTCCTAACAATGCTGTCGGTAAGAATTTCGGTATATCCTTTATAGGTTTTCCCTACTGAAACCTTCTGTTTATGTAAAACGATTTGATTGGGGCTCTCCGATTTCTTTGTTAGCATATAATAGCTATCGCCCGATTTTACCAATGCATCTTCCGGTAGCGCTGAGGCTTCTCTGTTATCGGTAATAATTTCGGCCTCAATCGAAGTGCCGTTTACAAACTTTTTACGGTCCGGGCTACTTAGCTGGCCAGTGCAGTCGATGGTTTTGGTTTCGCTGTTAATTGACTTCCCAATTAATATAAGCCGGGCAGGGTGTATTTCGTCCTTTGCATTAGGACTGTAAAAACGTATCGATTGGTTTTTTGCTAATTTGTAAATGTCTTTTTCAAAAACATACAGTTTTAATATAAATTGGCCGGCATCTATTATTTCCATAATAACTTTTTGCGGTTCCACAAATTGGCCTAAAACTCCGTTTTGAGCAGTAACATATCCACTTATTGGGGCATACACCTTTACATCCGAGCTTACAAAGCCTTCTTCGGCCTTCGAAACGCTTATATTAACAAGCTTAAGCCTGGCTTTAAGGCCTTCGCATTTAGCCTGCATACTTTTGTATTCGCCCTCTATGTTCAAAAAATCTTTTTGCGAGGCGATTCCTTCTTTGGCCAGCGCTTTCTGTCGTTCGTAATCCGATTTAATAGCATTGAACTTGCTCGTCATTTCGGCATATTCTTGTTGTAATTGAATGCTTTCGCTGCTCGACAGGGTAAATAATAGCTGTCCTTTTTCTACATATTCGCCCACCGATAAAGGATTATGAGTTATTACCCCGGAAATATAGGTTCCAACTTTGGCAAGGCCTTGCGGGGATAGGCCAATTTCGCCATTTACCTTCACCGTATTTTCAAATGAAAAGCGCTCAAACTGGCCAAATTTCATACCGGAAGCATTAAATTGAGCTTTGGTAATTGTAATATCTTCAAGAAGCGGTTGCTCCGCATCTTCAGTTTTTGGAGAAGAAGAGCAAGATACCAATAAAGCTACTAATAATATGGTGGAAAGCTTTTTCATTTGTAAATATTTCATTTCAATAGTATATAGCGTTACTTAAATTTACGTTTTAATCGAAAAGGCCATAGTTGAATGCCTACCACTGTGTCGAGCACAGAGTAAAGCAAAGGAAGGGCCACCATGGTGAGCATGGTAGAGGTTACCAAACCCCCTATAACTACTGTAGCCAAAGGGCGCTGCACTTCAGCTCCTGCCGATTGAGATATTGCCATAGGCAGAAATCCTAGTGCAGCTGCAGCGGCTGTAAGCATTACCGGCCGCAATCGTTCGCGGGTACCTTTTAATATTCGTTCGCGCATATCGCTTATTCCCGAATCCTTGAGTTCTTTTAAATGTTCAATTAGTACAATACCATTCAGAACGGCAATACCAAACAACGCAATAAAGCCAACCCCTGCAGAGATACTAAATGGCATTCCCCGCATCCATAAGAATAAAACTCCCCCAACGGTTGACAAAGGAATAGCCGAGAAAACCATTCCGGCTTCTTTAATCGACTTAAACGCAAAATGCAGGAATATGAAAATAATTAACAACGCAACAGGCACCGCAATTTTTAAGCGAATTGTAGCATTCTGAAGGTTCTCGAATTGTCCCCCATAAGCGACATAATAACCTGCGGGGAGCTTTAGTCTGGTGTCTATTAGTTTTTGGATATCTTTAACTACCGACTCCATGTCGCGGTTTCGAACGTTTATACTTACCACAACCCTTCGGTGGGTATTATCGCGCGATATTTTTGCCGGGCCTTCAGAATATTCAATCGCTGCAACCTCGCTGAGAGGAATCTGACCGCCGTTTGGAAGGCTAATATTTAGCTCGCGGATATTATGAATGTCCTTGCGAAAACTACTTTGCAGACGTACTGCCAAATCGAAGCGTTTTTCGCCTTCGAAAACACTGCCTGCAATCTCCCCGCCAAAAGCCATCGTAAGGTGTTTGTTCAGACTTTCCACATCCAGTCCGTACCGGGCGAGCTTTTCCCTTTTATAACGAACGCTCATTTGGGGCAGTCCTGCTGTTTTTTCGACAATTACATCGGCTGCCCCGTTAACTCCTTCGATGAGTTTTTTTACTTCCAGCGCTTTTTGGTTGAGGATATCCATGTTATCGCCAAATATTTTTACGGCCACATCGGCACGAACACCTGTGATTAACTCGTTAAAACGCATTTCGATGGGCTGGGTGAACTCATATTCGATTCCTACAAGAACTGATAAGGCTTTCTTAAATTCATCAGCCAGTTCTTCTTTTGTTTTAGCCGAAACCCATTGGTCTTTCGGCTTGAGTTTAATAATCATATCAATTTCTTCCATCGACATTGGGTCGGTAGGAACTTCAGCAGCGCCAATACGGCAAACAATCTGGTCTATCTCGGGGAAGGTATCCAGCAGGATATTCTCCATTTGTGTGGTAAGCTCAATAGTCCTCGAAAGCGAAGTTCCTGTTTTGAGGACCGGTTGGATAACAAAGTCCCCTTCGTCGAGCGTAGGAACAAATTCCCCTCCCATTCGTGAGAACAAAAAAACCGTAAATACAAGGGATGCCAGGGAAGCTCCAAGCACCAGCCGTTTATGGTTGAACGACCATTTCATAACCGGGCAATACAACCGATAAGCCCAATCCATGATCCATCGCGAAATATTTCGCTTGTTTTCTTTTTCGGGCTTTAAAAAAAGCGATGCGGCTACCGGAAGCCAGGTGAGGCATAAAATAATAGCGCCAATTAATGCAAAGCTAAACGACAACGCCATGGGCCGGAACATTTTGCCTTCGACACCTGTAAGCGAAAGTATGGGGATAAAGACAATGAGAATAATCAACTGCCCGAAAATTGCCGAACTCATCATTTTTGATGCGCCATCGAACGTTATATTATCGATCAGCGATTGCCGGTTGTCTTTTTCAATATTATCTATTTGTCCTTTTTGAAGAGTAAGCTGAATGGCGATAAATTCCACGATGATAACCGCCCCGTCGATAATAATCCCAAAATCGATAGCACCTAAACTCATCAGGTTTGCGTCTATCCCAAAAATGTACATCATGGAGATAGTAAAAAGCAGCGATAGCGGGATTAAGGATGCTATTACCAGCCCTGAACGCAGATTCCCAAGTAGTAATACCACTACAAATACCACAATAATGCAGCCCAGAATAAGGTTCTCGGCAACAGTGGCAGTGGTCTTGGCGATAAGTTCGCCCCGTTCCAGAATTGGGTTTATAAAAATTCCCTCGGGCAGTGTTTTTTGTAGTTCGGCAACCCGGGTTTTTACTTCGTCGATCACCTTTTTGGAGTTGGCATCTTTGAGCATCATAATTTGCCCCAATACTTTTTCCCCTTCGCCATTTGCAGTAATAGCCCCGAAACGATTGGCAAAGCCGAATTGAACAGTTGCAATGTCATTTATCAAGATTGGGATGCCATTGGTCGATTTTACAACAATGGCACCAATGTCTTCCAACGATTTAACCAACCCTTCGCCCCGGATAAAATAGCTTTGACTGGCTTTTTCGATATAGGCGCCTCCGGCAACGTTATTATTTTTTTGAATGGCAGCAAAGACTTCCGATATCGAAATGCCCATGCTTTTTAATTGTTCCGGATTAATAGCAATTTCGTATTGTTTCAGATACCCCCCCCAGGTATTTATTTCGACCACCCCAGAAATACCCGAGAGCTGTCGTTTCACTATCCAATCCTGAATTGACCGGAGTTCCATGGTTGAATACGTTTTTTCGTAGCCGGGTTTAGTGTCGAGAATATATTGATAAATTTCTCCCAGTCCGGTAGTAATTGGTCCCATTGTAGGCGTGCCAAAGCCTTCAGGGATATTGGCGCTCGCATTTTTAATTTTTTCGGCTATTAATTGCCGGGGCAAATAGGTGCCAATGTTGTCGTCGAATACAATGGTTACAACAGAAAGGCCAAACTTCGAAATGGATCGGATTTCCTTTACTCCGGGTAAATTTGCCATTTCAAGCTCCACAGGATAGGTAATAAACTGTTCAACGTCCTGGGTCGATAAATTGCCTGTTGTAGTAATTACCTGTACCTGATTATTCGTGATGTCGGGCACCGCGCCCACAGGAATTTGAGTCAGCGAGTATATTCCAAAGCAAGCAACAGAGAGTGTAAAAAGGATGATGATGAGCTTGTTTCGTATACTGAAATTGATGAGAAAATTAAGCATGATGCAAACATATCAAATTATGACAATAGCTTTTGTATAAAAAGAATGGATAGTCATTCTTTATGATGATGTATGACCCGGAAAGCAGTTGCATGCTGAAAAATTATAGTTCAATAAATTAGCTTCTTGGTATTTCCATTGATAATACAAATGTACGTTTTGAATAATGCTAAAATACAAATAATTATATTATAGATCCTTATTTAAAGTTCCTCAAATTTTGTCCGGGCGATAATTTTCAAATGTATTAATCTGTCGACGACCTTATAATTTACAGCCATTATAAATAAAAAAATAGTTGAAACAAATATTGACTCTTCTTTTTCTATTTATTACTTTTGATGAATTCTTTAATAGGAATAATTCTTGTGTAAATTATGCTACCGGGTAACTTATCAGAAATCAGGTCAAAACTTATGGAATGTGGGTTAAAGATAACCCCGCAGCGAATGGCTGTAATGGATGCTATTTTAACATTAAATAACCATCCTACTGCCGAAAATATTGCAGATCATATTAAAATACAACATCCAAATATAGCGGTTGGCACTGTTTATAAAGCTCTTGAAACATTTGTCGAGAATGGGCTGGTTAAAAAAGTAACCACCGAAAGGGACATTATGCGCTACGATGCTATAACCGAAAACCACCATCACCTCTATTTTTCCGATTCCGATAAAATTGAAGATTATTATAACGAAGAGCTGAATTCGATCATAGAAGAATACTTTGCGAAGAAAAACATCCCCAATTTTAATATCGAGGAAATAAGACTTCAGATTGTTGGCAGGAAAGCCAAGTGATCGTAAAGAAATTACTCCATTAATTTATCAGAGCCATGAACCTTGAAGCATATTTTAAAATTACCTATGGGCTATATGTAGTTAGTTCCGTATTGGATAACAAACTAAATGGCTTTATTTCGAATACGGTATTCCAGGTAACTGCTGAGCCGGGTCAATTCGCCATAGCTTGCAGTAAAAATAATTTTACTGCCGATATGATTATGCAAAGCAATGTTTTTGCCCTTTCGGCTTTACAAAAAGAAACACGGACCGATATTATCGGAGCTTTTGGATATCGGTCGGGCAAAGACATCGAAAAATTTGTAAACTTCAACTACAAAATTGGAAAAACCGGTGCCCCTATTCTGTTGGACGATTCTATTGCATGGTTCGAATGCGTGGTGTCGCAAACAGTTGATATGGGCTCACATATATTGTTTATTGGAAAGGTGGTAGACGGCGATCTCATCGATTCGGCAGGTGAACCCCTTACTTATGCATGGTACCGCGATGTAAAAAAAGGAAAAGCTCCCAAAAATGCACCAACATTTATTGACGCCAATAAACTAAAAGAGCAGGCCAAAACGAATTTTCCCCAAAAATATACATGCAATGCCTGCGGACATATTTATGACCCGGCATTGGGTGATCCCGAGCATGGTATTCCGACGGGAACACGTTTCGAAGATTTGCCCGAAAATTGGGTCTGCCCTGTTTGTGGCGCCGAAAAAACAGAATTTAGCAGAATCGAAAATTAATGTAGAATACGCACATTTAAAATTTATATTCATGGAAAAAAGTTTAAAAGGAACCAAAACCGAACAAAACCTGCTTAAGGCATTTGCTGGAGAATCGCAAGCCCGTAACCGTTACGAATTTTTTGTAAAAGTAGCCCGTCAGGAAGGGTATCAGCAAATTGCCAATATTTTTCAAAAAACTGCCGACCAGGAAAAGCAGCATGCAAAACGTTTTTTTAAGTTTTTAGAAGGAGGCGAATGCGAAATTACGGCTACTTACCCTTCCGGTAAAATCGGCACCACTGCCGAAAACCTGAAAGCCGCAGCCATGGGCGAAAACGAAGAATGGACGTTGCTTTATCCCGAGTTTGCTAAAATAGCCATGGAAGAAGGATTTCCACAAGTTGCCACTGCCTTTAAAATGATCGCCAAAGTGGAAGCAGAGCACGAAAAAAGGTATTTGAAACTCTTGAAAAACATCGAAGACGGCACGGTATTCAAAAAAGGTGAAAAAGTAAAATGGGTTTGCACCAACTGTGGCTATGTGCACGAAGGCGAAAAGGCGTTGGATAATTGCCCTGCTTGCCAGCACCCACTGGAGTATTTCGAATTGTACGAGGAGAATTACTAGTATGCAATTAATATAATTTTAATGCTGGGCGGAGTTTTTAACTCCGCCTTTTTATGTTTATGACGTAAAGGAATTAGTAGGAAAAACGATTTTAACGATTATTAGTTTTATTCTCAATTTCATAACTTTTGGCTAAAAAGAGGGTTGGTATTTATTTTGTAAAAATAGTGGACAAACGGCTGCAATTTTGCCTGTAAGGGATTGCAGAAACCATCGCTATCAACCGGCACAGAACTTTACTGTTGGAGATGAACTTCCCAAATCGTTGAAATCTTTTTAGGCTATATACATACTAGGTTTTGGCTTTTCGAAATATTACTCTATAATTCCAAAGCTATTATTTTTTCTGCTTATTATCAGAATTTTATTGTCAAAAATCACATTTCCCGTTATGCCATAGAGATATCTCCCAAGAAATTTTAAGTTATTCATTTCCTTAACTCCATATATATTCACTTTGCCCAAATCGATGTTTCCAATTACTAAACTGCCAATTTTATCTTTCGTTTCCAAGGGTTTAAAAACCGGTATAAATTTCCCCCACGAACTAATTGAATCAATCTCCTGAATTTTTCTATGTTTTGATACTCTCTTTAGCCGGTTAGTTCCTGTCAGAATTGGAAACATACTTGAACCAGTATCATAAAACAGTCTTACCTTTTTTTTACCATACTTAAATGGAAGGATTATTGGAAATTTATTTAAATCAGCATTGGGTATATAATTTGCTTTCGATTTCAGTTCTGTTGGAATACTCTCCGAAATGGCAAATTTATCAGACTTAAAATCAAGTATTAAAACATTATCACCCATTATGTCATATCCCAGGGAGCCAATAATTATTTGGGTAGTATCAATTTTAGATTGTCCAAAATCGTTTTTGACATATAAACGATCAGCCAAAAGTGAAATGTTATCGCTAATTGATATTTCTGCATTATTAAATACCATATAATTTTCTTTATGTATGGTGTCTTTTTTCAATTCGGGGTATTTTTTACATAATGCTGATAATGTATTTCCATACAGCATTGTTCTGTTGGCTCCAAGGTCAAATTGCATCAATACTTGTTCATCAATCCCTTTTATTTTTACCGGAACAAGAAATACAGCTTTCTCAACTACCTTTTGTCCAAGGGTATCTTTTTGCCAATAAATGGGCGAATACTTTAAATTGGTAGTGGTTCCGGAAATTGATTTAAAAGTATCGGTAGTCATTTTATTTCTAAGAACAGCGCATGAACTAAGGAAAATTGCTGACAGAAGTATAAAAGTGAATAGTTTTATTTTCATTTAATTATTCAGGTAAGAAGTTTGAAGACGGTCGTTTTGGCTAAAGCTTATGTTGCATAAAGTTTTGTTGGGTATTTTGAAGCAATTCTGTTGTGTTACATTACTACTGTCAATGATAACTAACTATTTTAGATTTGCAATTTATTGAATTAGACGAAAAGCAGCCTCACATGACTTTCGAATAGCTTGTACTTGTTAGACAGCGGTGGTGAAATTACAACTATTATTAATTTGTCGAAATATTCTCTTGAATAATATTGAACTTTGTGCTGTCGCGCGTTGAGAGACTCCCTCCAGACCGGGTTCCTTGTAAAACTCCAAAAACCCGAACTGCTCGTATCGAATAACTATGAAATTTATTATTGCAACTCTGTCGGCCACTACTAAAGTACTGGGCATATGCATTTAAATAATCATACTCTGAACTACTCCAATAGCTGCTATTGGTAAAATTCCCAAATCCATTATTTTTCAAATTGGTATACATTAGTCCCAACTCATCTCTCGAAGGTAAAAACCAATCATCAAAACCATTCAAAACCAAGTCGTCACAAAACTTAGCCGCATAGTACCCATTACCCAGAATGCTGACAAGGGAGCTGGTATTTGTTTGGCCAGAGCCAATAGCAGTGCTGGTTGTACCATAGTAAATATACCCTTGAGAATACCAGGGGACACTTGTACCCTGGTCGTTTTGAGCACAAACAAGTCCATACTGATTAGGGTAGGTACCATTCAAATAGAAAATAATACCTCCCTGACATGTATCGCCAATAGATAGCGATGTGGATGAAATTGTTGTAAATGCAATATCAGGTCCATAACCGACGCCTTCGGAATTTATTGCATAAGCCCGAATATGATATAGTTTACCTGGGAATAAACCATTTATTTTACTTGTAAAAATGCCAGTACCAATTCCGTCGGAAGTTTTAAAATTAGAGATAGTCGGATTTTCTGAAGTAAACCAACAAACCCCTTTGGTTGTAATTGCTCCTCCTCCATCGTTTACAATAGTACCACCGCTTATTGCCGAAGTTTGAGTTATATCAGAAATTGCTGTTGAAACTAACGTTGGTTTCTGAGCAGTAGGCTTGTTTTGATCTGTTTCACAACTATACAAAAATGATAGCAGTGTAAAAATCAGGAGGAACTGAAAAGTAAAAAGAACATTTCGCTTTTTCATAATCTTTTATACTAAGATCTAACCAAACAAGTAAAATGTGGCGGAACATACATATCGTTCATAATCCTACTCCTACTCTGTGCCTCCGATAGATTATAAGCTAAATGTTGGCAACAGTATTTTAATCGGGAAATTAAAGGAAACTATTTACATCCTGACGTCCTATAATTGCCATTATTTCAACCATTTCATTATTTAGTCTGTAATAAATACTATCAGACCCACAAACACAGCGTCTATAGCCTTTTTTAATATAATCGACTGATTCAAGTGAAAAAGGTCTTTCAGCAATAACATCAAAATATTCAAAAAACGTATCAAAATATTTATCAGCTTGCGAAATACCGAACTTTTCAATTCCGTAATGATGAATTCGTATCAAATCTTCTTTAGCTTCATTACTTAATCTATAATTAGCCATTAAGCAAAGACTTGGATTGTTTTAAAATTTGTTCTTTAGTATCGTCTGTAAATCCGCTTCTTTCCGATTTATCAAGCTTTTCTCTTATCCAGTCAATTTGAACCTGCTGTTTTCGAGCCTGTCTAATCAAATCATTGATGAGTTCGCTTTTGCTTGAATATTCCTGGCTATCCAATTGTGCTTTTAACCACGCATCATTTGGTTCAGTAAACGATATACTTTGCCTCGCCATAGTATTAATATTATTATTTGATGCAAAATTACATCAAATACGAATCAGTCGCAAATTATTCCAATATTGTTGACAAGCAATGAGGGCAAAATTAGCGGCATTAGAACGTACAATCTAATAGGTTTGTTAAGCTGCCTGTTAGATGTAACATCCGATGGGGGGTAACTTGCAACACTGTTCGGAATCCAACTCCGTGCCTGCATTAGATTATGAGCTAAATGTTGTGCTTTCGTCCTTTTATTATTTTCATTTTTGTGTCGGTTTTAAGCGTGTTTGATTGAGCGTAATTGCAAATATGCCACCAATAGCGTTGGATTATTTTACTTTTACTTCATATTTATCCTCAAAAAATTCATTCAAAATATCTAGGTCAGTCTCTTTCATTAAATATTTCTTTTCTTCATATGTCAATTCGCAAACTCCAAAATTCTTGATGTAGTTTCCATTTAATGAATAGTAGTTTGAAGAGTAAGGTTTGCTTGTTGTTTTGATGTAGTACCAAAAGACATTTGATTCCATTATTTTCTTGATAATTTTCATTTCAATCTCTGAACTTCCAACAACTGCTAATCCATTATAAAAAAGTAAGTCATCATCTGAATTGATTATGAAATTCGGTGTTCTGTCGGAATATTTAGGAAAGAACATTTTGTTCTTAATCTTCTCCAATGATTGAGTTCGACCGAATGCAAACCAGTTTTCATAGTTTCCATTTCCTTTGTCCCTTTGCGCTAGTGCTTTTCTTTTGTTTTGTAAATATTTGTATGCTTCTGGGAACTTTTCTTCGATTAATTTTTCTTCTAAAAGTTTTGGTCGTTCTTGTTGATTGTATGGAAAAATCACTTTCTCTTTTAGATTGTTCAAATTTACCTCACGACTTAATTTATTTGAATTGACAATGTCCTTGCAAATACCTTTTTCTATCTTATATAAGCTGCCATTTTGTAAGTAGAAAAAGTTCTCATCTTCATCAATTGGTCTAAATATATATATGTCATTCTTAAGGGTCGCTATCCCATGTCTAGTTTGGTAAAGTTCACCAAAAGGAAGACCTGTAGATTCAATTTTAGTAATGGTCTTGTTGTCTTTTAAATTCCATCCTTTTTTTGAATCAAGGATTTCATAATGCACCTTTTTAAATGAATGTTTACTTTTTAATTTATCGCTTTCAGATGTGGTATATGAAATAAAATTCTGATATCTGTTTTCAATAAAACAAATACAAGTATATGTGTTCTTCGATTTGAAAACTTGTTCAGAGCCAAAGTCGATAATACTGATTGCAAACTGCTTTCTCTGGAAATAGTCTCTTAAAGCTCGTCCATTCAAACTTTTGAAAAAAGAATTCATTGTAATAAATCCAAGTACACCATTTATACGTAAATTCTCAATGGCTATTTGAAAGAATGGTATGTAAAGGTCAGAATTACCAGATTTACAAACTTCCCAATTTTTTAATTTGTCTTTTGTATCCTCATCTAGATTTCTTGCACAAACATATGGTGGGTTGCCTAGAATGATATCAAAACCATTAAATCCATCAATTTTAATTGTCCAGTCAAAATCAAGTGAATCGCCTTGGAACAAGTTAAATCCAAATTCCATTTCGTCCTCGCCAGATTGTAAAGCCAATAATGAAAGAAGAAGTTTAGTTCTGCTAATTGAATATTCTTGAATATCTAATCCGAAAATATTGTTTTTGAAGATTTCTGAATAGGTTTTACCCGTCCGACTCTTCAGTTCTATTGAAGTGTTGAATAAAAAGCCACCACAACCGCAAGCGATATCCGAAATTTTAATCGAATCATTCAGGTTTGAAATTTTCCCAAACGCTTCTTTAACAATAAAATTTCTGATTTTTTCAGGTGTGTAAATAGCTCCATTTATGACTCTGTCAGCAGGGGAGATTACAAATTCAAAAAGTTCAATGAGTTCCTCAAAACCAAATTCTTTGGTTTCAGCATTAATCACTGATACGAATTCAATAAGTGAGGCGTGTTCCTCTTTTTCAGTTTTGGCAATTGAATATGACTTAAGAAGCTTGTTTTTCTGAGGCTTTAATTTATTGATTTCAAGAAAAGCAGAAATAGTAAGCCTGTCCACATCCTTGGGGGTTGCGGAATATTGACTTAAATATTTGAATGCGTTTCTCATTGATTGATTTTTAAATACTCTATATAGTCTGTTAATACAATTGCTAACTCACTATGGAGAATTTGTAAGTCCACTTTAATTGCAGAATTCTTTGGGTCATTTATCGAAGCCTGGAGTTTCTTCATATTCAGCAGTATTTTGTCTAGTTTCCAAATAATCTGATATCTTTTAAGATATAATTTCAATTTGAAGTGCATATACTTTGCCTCAGCAGATGAATTCTTTGGAATAATATTTCCATTAGAATCTCTTTCAAAATGCACATTATAATCAACATCACAAGGGTCTATATAATCACCTTCATCATCTGATTTTAATATGTTAATGTAAGAACAACAATAAACCAGATTAGAATAAACTGTTTTAAGATGAGGATTTTTTTTCCAAGGCTTAAAATGATCAATATGAAATGAATTTGTACCGCCAAACCAATAATCCGAGCAATCTGTGTATCCACATTTATGATTAAAGTCTTCTGCTAAATCTGGCTTGAAACTCCTATAGTTAGCATAGTTTTTTGTACAGCTACGCTTTGGAGATGTGTCTCTGAAATTATTGCCCATTATCTACTTTTTTTAAAAGTTCATCAACTTTAGACAATAGGTTATTTAATCTTTCATCATTAGAAAGTTTTTTGAATTCTGGAGGAATTGAACTTTTTCTATCAATCACGCTCTCAAGGAAATTGTCTAGTTCTATGATTCTTTCCTCTTCAGAAATATTCGCTTTCCCAGACTTTCGTAACTCGATAAGTCTAATTAATTCTTCTTCTGAATTTTTTATTTTAGTTTGGTAATGTTCGATTTGATTAATTACTCTATCTAAAAATTTTGCTTTTGCTTTACTTTCCTCTTTATTATTGTGAAGTATGTTTTTTATATAGACCTTATTTACATCCTCACTTGCACCTACCGCCAAATCATCAAAAGCAGTTAACACAAAGCAAGGTAATCCTAATCTAATTTTTAATAATTCTTCTACAAGCTCAACGCCATTATAGGGTACATTGTAATCAATGTCGGTTTTCATTTCATTAAGTCTGAAATCAGTAATAACTGCATCAGGATTGATCTTTATAATAAGTTCAATCATTTCTTCAAGATCTTTCAATGGGTAATCTGTTAAGACCTCAATGTTATCTTTAGTTGATGAAATTTCAACGTAATCCTTGAAATCATCAAAAGTGTCTTTTTCTTCATCAATGAGGAGTATCTTGTATATAGCCATTATCTTTTGTATTTAATTGGAAATATTATCCTTATCCCAAATCCAACATCTGGAAATAAAAGCTTTATTACACCATCATTCTCAGAAACAATAGATTTAACAAGCCACATTCCTAGACCAGTTCCCTCTTCTTCTCCTGTAAATGGATTTCTTCTTGTTGTAAATAATGGTTCGAAAATTTTATTGGGTTCAGTAATGTCTTTCGATAATCCAGGACCAGTGTCATAATAATCAACAATTATTTCCTTGTTTGTGCTTGATGCCTTAATCTTAATTTGCCTGTCCCTATTTACCTTTAAAATGGTAAATGCATCAATCGAATTAACCAAAAGATTATTAAAAATGCTATCGAAATCTATTTCATAAACTCTTAAGTCTAGGTTTTCTATATCAGAAACATCAAACTTAATTCCCCTATTATCTAAAAGTGTATTCCAATCAGTTGATAAATCATAAAAATATTTTTTTAGAAATAGTTGCTTTCTTTTTCGTTTATCCTTTCTAGTTGCACCTAGTGAAAAGTTTAACCAATTCTGCAGTTTTAAATCCTGTTTCTTAATTTTTTCTAATTGGAAAAAAGGGTTTTTCCTTTCTTCAACATGATTAAATTCCTCTTCTGTTATTTTGCTTAACAAGAGTCCTTTTAATTTATCGGTTCTAGAATTTAAAACGTCATTTAATTTGCTCAAATCGTGACTGAATGATGCTAAAACTATTCCGCTACTCGCAAGACCTCTTAATACCTTTTGTTCTTCTTTGAGCTTTTCAATTTCTTCTTCTTTTCTTTCTATCTCACTGGCTAAAATTTCTTTTTCCTTATCTTCGTCGATTCCTTTTTGGTCTCCAGTTGTATTTTGATTAGAAGTGTTAGAAGAAGACTCATTCCCTTTCTTTTTTGCTCGACTTGATTCTAGTATCCGTTTGGCAAGTTCCTGTGCTGCCTTCATATCTCTTTCAGGTCCAAATCTAAAATCATCAAAATCACTCATTTCACGGGCAATATATGCTCGGTCTTCCTCAAAAACATTAATTATGGATGCCAAGAGTTGTTTGAAAATTTGAAATGTTTTATTGTCTTGTAGACCTTCACGGCTTGATTTATCTTCAAAATTCACGTTGGTTAAACGAGATATTTTAACAGCACCTGCTACATTTTCAGGTTCCACTCTATAACCTCCTTCCTTTTTTGCAACCCCCGCTGGGCTTGTTGACTTTCTACTTCCTAACCCAAGCCAATCGAATGCCGCATCTTTAGCTTCGCCATATGGTCTTACTCTGAAATTATCTCTGAATAACTTTATTCCGCCAAAGTTATTTAGCCAGTCTTTTCTATCGTTGGACATAAATTTACGATAGAAAAATTTATCAGCATTAATTGAGTCATAAGTTCGTTTCAAGAAATAAAAAGAAAACTCAAATAATCCTATTTGAGAAAATACATCATCTTCATCTCTATCTTTAAATCCCCTTAATAATTCCGAAAAAGTTAAAGTTTTCTCCCAATACCCATTCTGAAAATCCTTTTTTTGATATGGAATTTTTTTCAATGAATCTCTTTCAAAGAACTCGTTAGGAATCAATTCTAAGTCATACTCTCTTCTTTCTATTCTGATTTTAACATTTTGATTTTCATCAGCAATTGCCAAGAGTTTATAATCAAAATCATCACAAATCGAACTGAACACTTCACCATACTTATTTGGGGTCAATGAGCCATATAAATGTATTTCAAAACCACCAGTTTCTTTAGGTGGTACAAGAACTTCAAGATCCGAGTAAACTTGTTGAACGTAATAATCTTCCCAATTGTCTCTTAAATCTGATATTTTTAAAATTGTGCCAAATTCAAAACCAGCTTCTGAATTAATTTTTGAAAAGTCAAAAGAAGGAATCTCATTAAATATTTCTTGTTTGATGGTGGAATTAGAAATACCTATCAACTCAGCATTAACAGTATCTATCGTTTTGTAATCACCTTCAAAATCTTCCCAATTTACTTTCCACTTGTATCCTTTGTAATTAGTCTCAATTCCGTTTAGGTCAGTGTCAGGATTATGATATTCAGAATTAAAGATTGTGGTCATTTCACATTTTGAACCCAATTTGTCAAGTGCAAATCTCCCAATACCCTTAGCGCCAGCTTTAACTCTTCCGCTTTTTGTAAAAACATTATTTGACTTATTATCAGTCCCAATTGTCATCCAGTGTTCACGTATAACATTTTGTGTCATCCCCTCACCTGAATCAATAATGTATAAAACAGATAATTTTGCGATCGCCCTTTTTAGAACTAATAAACTATCTTCTTCAAGTTCAGATTTCGTAAGATAAATATCATTTACAAATTGATAAACTTTATCAAGTAGTTCTATATCTATTCCTTTTTTAATTAGATCCTGATAATGTTGTTCCGATATTTCATTTGAAAAAGTAGAATATTTGTTGTCAAAGTAAACAATAGCGACATTGCTATCAGCATCATAAGCATTTTTTACTAATTCAATAATTGCTCCTTTCGATGTTGCAATATTTTCCCTTCCTATCAATCTTGCTGTTCGTGCAGAAACCTTAAAGGGTATTTTTGTAGTTATACTCGTGTTCGTTTCTCCCATAGCTATTCGATTAATAATTCTCTAGGAGTAACATTTATAATTTCAGCAATTTTCACCAATGTTTTTAAAGGCGGTTGTACGTCATTTGTACACCATCTTGAAATTGTTGCTTCGTTTTTACCCAACTGTTCGGCAAGCCATTTACTAGTCAGGCTCTTTTCAACCAGTACTATCTTGATTCTATTTATTGATTTACAGCTCATCTAAATTGCATTTGGTGCAAAGATGTTGATTTTTTATGAATCTTTTTTGGTTTTTATGTAGATGCTTTTGAGCAAAAGCAAATGTGCTGCTGAGTGGGTATAGAGCTTGGGAATGTAACTCTTTTGATTTTGCAGAATTGATACCATTTTTGCTTTTCATTTTTTTGTTAGTTTAATTTGAGTAGAGTCGATTTTTGGGGTGTGGGATAAACGGTTAGCATACACGGCTTGGAGGCGTTTAGCCGATATGACCATTGTATGCTTTGTTGCAGCCAGTTTCATTGAGTCATTTTAAAATCATAACTCTTGGATAAAAGGCAATCTACACAAGTTTCAATTCGGTTTTTTAAATTTGTAATATCCTTTATTGTTTTATGACCAGCCATTAACTCCATTTCATCCTTTCGTTCCCAAGCAAACATCACTGATTCAAAATTTAATAAACTTGTCATTAAATTTTGTCCTTTTTTGGTCCCAGCAAGTCCAAAAAAGTGAATAGTACTGCCGTTTTCTATATTTTCTTTTAGCTTTATTTCGAGTTCCCTTAATACATGTCTCAACAGTATGAAAAAACGTTTCTCACGATTAGGGGAAGACACAACTGTTGACTCAATATAAATATTTAATTCCTTCCAACAGTCTTTACCTGTAATAAATTGACTTTTTTCCCATTCTAGTGGGTCTATTGTTCCTGCAAAAATTTGTTCTTTTAATTCTTTGCTTGGAATAAATAACGCTAAGTAACCTATTATTCCTTTTGAGGAATCTTTTAATAAATAAACTGTATCATTTGAATTCCCATGTAACTCTCTTATTAATTCTAATGGCATCGCATCTTCTTTGAATGCATCAACAGCCAACTTGTGCATTGCCTCTATTTCACCTTCTTTTAACGACAATTTATCTACTCGTAGTCTTGATTCTTGAAAATCGGTATCGTTCATTATTTTAGGTACACCACCTTTATTTTTGGTAAATTTTTCAAAATTTATTGAATACAAATACAGAATAGATAAGACCACAACGATAAAAATTATTAATAATCCTATTTTGGATTCACTCAAACTTCTGACAAATTCAAAATAATCATTTAAAGCTCCTCCAACGATTACTATCAAAATTAAGCTACCTAATAGCACCCTGAAGTTTGGATTTGTTACAATTTCTTTGATTTTCATTATTTTAGTCATTTTAATTGGTTACAACATCCGAATAACACCCCCAGTTGCTCTCACTAATTACCACAACACTTGTTTCTCCTCCACAAATACCGAAATAACTCAAATGGTTGCACGTATTTTATTTTTGGTTAACCGCCCGGTGGTAATTAATGTTCCCCCAAAAATGTTGGCTTTCGCACGCAGGGTTGGTAGTTCCCTGTTTCACCGATAAATGTAAATTGTTTTACAACCAATTGCAAGGGGCAAACCCTGTTTATTTTCCATCCATGGTGTTTTACTTGTTTTGCTTGAATTTCTCCGGCAAATCCCCTGTCACGCTCTCTTTTAAAACAATCTGTAGGCCATTTACATTCGTTCATAGCAGGCTTACATTCGTTCGCAAGTCAGTTAAAATGGTTCGGAGAACAGTTACATACATTACAAAGGTCTCTTACAACGATTCGCAAGCCATTTGCAATGCTTCGGAGAACAGTTACATGAGTTTGCAAAGCATCTGCATCCGTTCGGAAACAGCTTACATCCATACATAGATTGCTTACATTCAATCGGAGATCCCTTACACTCATTCGCAACTCGTTTACATTAGTTCACAAGTAGCTTTTTAGGAAACAATTTCTCTGCGCACCTTTGCGGAAACTCTGCGCACCTTTGCGTTAAAGTATTTCAACTATTACGCTGAGTTACGCCAAGAATCGCAGAGGCTCGCAATGAAAAAAAATTACCTAAACTCAATTGGCACAATCAGCTTAAAGCTAACATTCCTGCCCATATTATAAACTCCGGTTCTTCCGGCGGCGTAATTTTCGGGACCGTATTTCAGGCGGTTGAGGTGACTTTGATAGGCTACATCCAATAAATTACTGATGGTTATATAGAAGGAAAAAAGAACCTTATCCTTGCGGACAAAATCGGCTCCCATCCCTACATTTAACAAAGTATAGCCTGGAGTTTTTGTTTCGGTTTGGTAGGCCGAATAGATTTTATCCTGCTTAAAATAATTGTCTACATCCACCCGGAAATAGGCATCTCGGATAATACTTCCAATTTTTTGAATTTCAAATTTCAGTCCCGACTGCAATTTTGGACCGGGAGTAAAAGGCAGGTATTTGGTAGAATCGGTTTGATTATTTTGTACAGCCTGAACATACGAAAAAGCATTTTCGAAATGGATCCAGTCGAGCGGATGGGGGTGAACATCAAATCTTATTTCTCCCCCAAACAATTGCGCATTGCCTGCTACAAATTTGAATGTACTTACTCCGTCCGAAATGGAGTCGCCACCAATCGAACTGCTTAGTTTCCGCAAGAAAATAAAATTGCGAATGCTATTGTCAAAAACATTGAGTTCTGCCGAAATATGTTCGCTGCTAACTCCAAATGTATAATCAACCTGAAAACTGTTTTCAGCCTTTAGTTTGGAATCGCCTAACTCGTAGCGCAATGTTCCCTCGTGAACACCGTTTGCGCCGAGCTCCCCAATGTTTGGTGCCCGAAAGCCCCGCGAAATATTCAATTTGGTATAAACACTTTTCGAAAACTGATAGGTTGCCCCTAAACTTCCTGTAATACCCGAAAATACAGAGTTGAATGCCTCGAACTGATGCGTTGAGCCTGATTCCGAACTTCCAACCGGTACCCCTTCACTGTTTAAGTATAAATCTTTTCCATGCTCAGTTCGGGTATCAAACCGCAACCCACCGGTGAAATCAAATTTTCCGGCAGATTTTTTAATAATCGAAAATACCCCCATGTCGAACAGGTTATATTCGGGCACCAAAAACTCTTCACCTTTGTTTTGCGATGTTTGCTGCATTCCGTTTACACCAAACGATACTTCAAAATTATTTTTTTCGGGCAGGTTGTAGCGAACATCGTAATTCCAGGTATTTAACAGAAAGTACAACTCGTATTGATAGGGGGTAAGAATGTTGGCAAATTCCTGTCGTTGGTTTTGCTGAAGCCCGAAGGTGAAATTGAGGTTTCCATGGCCCAACACAATATTGCTGTTCCATACTGCTTTATAATGATGTACTTTCTGAAAAGGGACATATTCTTGATATTTTTTAAAATCGTCGTCGCTGGTAATTTTACTCTCTGCAGTGTTGCTGTCCAGTGCGATGAGCTTTGTAAACTTTCCGGTTAAGCTGTCACGGTCGCCCTCCACTATTCCCGGGGTAATGTTATAGGCGCTAAAAACAAAGTTGGAATATCCCCACGATTTATTTAAACCCACCAGTCCGGAAAAAGCATTTTCGTGAAACCCCGAGTTAAAGACATATCCATCGTATTTGTTTTGGTAAGCATGGGCTTTTTTATTGCTATACCGAATATCCCATACAAAGCCACTTTTGTTTCCGGCAAAATCAGCGGAATAGCCCATTAATCCATTGTTGGTTTGATAATTGGTTGCAATATTTCCTTCTATTTTACCTTTTTGCAGGGTAGGTGCCGAAAGCATATTCACTACACCCGCCATTGCATCCGAGCCATAGGCTAAGCTTGCAGGGCCTTTTAATATTTCAACTTTTTTAACGGAAAATTCGTCAATTTCAATTCCGTGTTCATCTCCCCATTGCTGGCCCTCCTGACGAATACCGTCGTTTACTACTACTACCCGGTTGTATCCTAATCCGCGAATAACGGGTTTTGAAATTCCGGTACCGGTGGTAACCTGCGAAACTCCAGGCTGATTGGCAACTGCATCAATAATATTGGTCGAGGAGGATTGTAACAGAACCAAATTTGAAATGACAGTTATGGGTGTTGGAGTCCGCTTCTGCTCTGCGGCTTTCGATAATCCGGTCACTACCACCTCGTTTAATTCGGTTGCGGTGTATTCCAGGGCATAGTTTTTCTCGGCAATTGCACTCAAATCAACCGTTTCTATGATGGTTCGGTAGCCAATTAAACTTATCTGCACCAAAACTTTTGTTCGGGGAAGTTTATCTAATTTGAAGTTTCCGGAGGTGTTTGTGGCTGTTCCCGTTTTTAAGTCGGGCAAATAAATAATGACTCCTGCAAGGGATTCCCCGGTGTTTTTATCAATGATTTTTCCTGAGAACGACGCCTCCGGTTTAACAGGTTCCGCTGCTTTTAAAATGGCAAAGGCCGTAAATAATATGAATAAGAATATATATAATTTTTTCATGGACGATATTATAAATAGAAAATAAAATAAGCGTATGCGTACATCACTGAATTTGAATTTCAGCGAAGTATTGTAATAAAAAATAAAATGAAACGATTAAGAAATAGGAGGTGCGCGAAGCGAAGGAAGCGAAAAAACAGTATGAATCTCTGAATTTCGGATGACGATATTCAGAATTGAAACAGGCGAAGACAAAATGCCCGTTTCATTTATTATTGGTTTTATAAAAGAAACAAATTCGAAATCGCAGACAAGGCAATGCTCTTCGGTGGTTGAAAATTCAGAATGGGTTGAAGATTCACATGTATGGGAGACCGAATGATGACTATGTAATAACTTAATCCCTAATGGAGATAACAATACCAACAGGTGAAAAAGGGTTATTAACAGAAGGTTTTTATTTAACCGGTTCATACACTTTTAACAATAAACCTGCGAATATGTTTAGCGCGGATTAATTGCGCTTCGAAATTAGTAAAATAATAGATTCATTCCTTTACACACATACGGTGGAATCGCAAAATTTAAATAACTTGCATTGTTCGCATTAAAGTACCGGATTTGATATTGATTCGAAGCATCTTTCCAGATGTTTAAAAATATTCAAATTGAATCTTAAAAGAGGGTATAAAAAAGGACTAACCATTAAAAAAATACTGGTATGAAAAAGAACTTAATATATTTAGCAGTCCCAACATTTTTACTTCTATTTATGGTTATTATTTCCTTCTCGAAAAAAAATAAAAAAGAATCCGGACAATCTGCACAAATGCAGGTTGAAGGTAAACCAGTTTTACTTTTTGTAGGGAATTATAGCCAAAAAGAACCCAGGGCTAATGGAAAAGGAGAAGGCATTTTTATTTATGAAATGAATAGTGCTTCGGGAGCTTTAGCCTATGTGGCCACTTCCCCAAAAACTACCAATCCATCCTATATTGTTGTTCATCCCAATAAGCAATGGTTGTATGCTGTTAATGAGCTTGACGAAGGAATGGTAAGCGCCTTCAGGATAAACCGCGATAAAAAGCAACTCGAATTTATTAACGCTGTTTCATCGCATGGGAATTCTCCTTGTCATATCAGTATCGACCAATCCGGTAAATTTGCCATGATTGCGAACTATGGAACCGGTAATGTAGCGCTTTTCCCTATTGAAACCGATGGGTCTTTAAAAGAAGCATCCTCGCTGGATATGCACGTTGGAAAAGGTTCGACCGACCGGCAGGCAGGACCTCATGCGCATATGATCGCTATGGGTACGAATAACCAGTTTGTATATGCAACCGATTTGGGAACGGATCAAATCTATATTTATGAATTAGATACCAAAAACGAAAAACTGATAAAAACAGATCATAATGCTTCTACCATTGCGGGCACTGGTCCCCGGCATCTGGCATTCCATCGTTCTCAACCATGGGTTTATGCTGTTGGGGAATTGAACGGAACCATTGAGGCATATGCTATCGATAAAACTACTGGGGGACTTAATCGTTTTCAAACGGTTTCAACACTCCCTCAGGGAGAAAAAAGAGATGCAGCCTGCGCCGATATTCACATAAGCCCTTCAGGGAAATATCTGTATGCTTCCAATCGCGGCGAGGTTAACAGCATCGCCATGTATTCCATAGAGCCAAAGACAGGGAATTTAACATTACTTGGCCATCAACCTGTTTTTGGAAAATCGCCCCGAAATTTTGTAATCGACCCCTCGGGAACTTTTTTATTGGTTGCAAACCAAAATTCCGATAACGTGGTTACCTTCAAAATTAATCCTGCGACCGGTTTACTGGTTAAAACTGGAATAGAGGCAAAAGTGCCGGCACCGGTATGTTTGAAGTTTTTGGATTAGTGTTGTTCTTATAATCTGAAAACTTCCAATATTTACCGATACTTTCTTCGAATAATATTTCCATGAAACCTAAACTCCTGATTGTCGACGATAATGAAGAACTTCTTACCGCGCTCCGACTTTTTCTGAAACCTCACTACGATACTATCCATACCATAAAAACGCCCAATCGGATAGCGGAGTTCTTATCTAAAGAATCGTACGATGTGATTCTGCTCGACATGAATTTTACGGCCGGGGTTGCTACCGGCAACGAAGGGATTTTTTGGCTGAAACGAATTCTCGAAACCGATCCGCAAGCGGTGGTTATTATGATTACCGCCTACGGGGACATTGAACTTGCTGTTAAAGCGCTGAAAGAAGGGGCTACCGATTTTATCCATAAATCGTGGGACGAAGATAAAATACTTTCCACCCTGGTGGCAGCAGGTCAGTTGCGGCAATCGAAACTGGAGATTAAAAAGCTTAAATCCAAGCAGCAACATTTGGTCGAAACCTGCGAGAGCAGCATCGATGTTTGTGAAAGCACCTCACCGGCTATGGCCCGCGTTATGGAGTTAATCGATAAGGTTGCCGTAACCGATGCAAATGTATTGTTGTTGGGCGAAAACGGTACCGGCAAAGAAGTGTTGGCCCGTGAAATTCATAAGCGGTCAAAGCGGAGCAATGAACTGTTTATTTCGGTCGACCTGGGCTCACTGAGCAGCAGTTTGTTCGAAAGCGAAATTTTTGGCCATGCTAAAGGAGCATTTACCGATGCAAAACAAGATAAGCCCGGCAGAATAGAGATTGCCTCCGGAGGAACACTTTTTCTCGACGAAATTGGCAATTTACCCATCGACCTTCAGCCAAAACTTCTCAGCGTGATACAAAACAGGGAAGTTACCCGTTTGGGATCGGTTCAAAAAACCTCTGTCGATTTCCGATTGATATCGGCTACCAATATGCCGCTTTTTACAATGGTGAAGGAGCGCAGTTTCCGCGAAGATTTGCTTTATCGCATCAACACAGTTCAAATCGAAATTCCTCCTTTGCGCAGCCGACAAGAAGACATTCCGGGATTTGCCTTGTTTTTCCTGCAAAAATATGCTGCGAAATATCAAAAAAAGGCAAATAAATTCTCCAACAGCGCCCTCAACAAACTTTGCATGCATCCCTGGCCAGGGAATATCCGGGAATTAAAGCATGTAATTGAGAAAGCTGCAATCCTTTCGGACAATACGATTATTTCGGAAGATGAAGTCATTCTTGAAAAACAAAGCGGGAAGGGAAAGAATTTCTCTTCGTTCAATCTGGCCGAAAATGAGAAAGACATTATTGCCGCTGCTATGGATGCCTGTGGCAGCAATATGAGTTTAACGGCACAAAAATTAGGAATAAATCGTTCTACCCTGTACGAAAAAATTAAAAAGTATGGTTTATAAGCGTTTTGGGGTTCGGGTAACGCTACTGGTATTGCTGTTGGCTGCTACCATATTTGCCTTTACCTGGACCGTGAATCAGGCAAACCTAAAGGTGACAAGCTTTAACCTTTTAGTGATCTCGGTTTTGGAACTCTGGTTACTTCTATATACCGTAAAACGTACCAATCGCGATTTGGCCCGGTTTTTTGTTTCGTTCCAGAACAAGGACTCGAGCATTACCTTTGGCGGAAACAGGATGGGCAGTGAATTCACCGATCTTCACGCCAGCATGAACCAGCTTTTGAAACAATATAGCGATCTGCAGCAGGAACGGGAAGCGCAGTATACTTTTTTCAACAGCACAATTCAACAGATTCCCATTGGGATCATGATATTTAATAACGAAGGAACGGTTGTCCTTCATAACAAAGCGCTGCTTCAACTGTTAAACATCGCACCTTTCAAGCAGCTTCAGTCGCTTAATGCCCATAAATCAGATCTAACCGATCTTATTTTAGATCTGCGGCCAAATCAGAGCGAAGTCATTAAAGTATCAAAAGGCCACTTAATGGTGAGTGTTTCGGTGCGAGTAAGCGAGTTTATTGTGCGAAACGAACCATTAAAACTGGTTATTTTTCAGGATGTTACTTCGGAACTGGAGCAAGCCGAAATTGAATCAATGCAGAAAATGGTGCGTGTGCTTACCCATGAAATAATGAATTCGGTAAGCCCCATTACCATTTCATCGGCCACGCTTATCCGACAGCTGGAAGACGTGGAGGGGAATAAAGATGTATTATTTGGCGATGCCGATGCCTTTAAAGATGCGCAGGCTGCCCTGAATGCAATTCACAAGCGGAGCAAAGGACTTACTAATTTTGTGGAAAACTATAGGAAATTTACCCGGTTACCCGAACCTGTTTTTGAACCACTGGAAGTGAAGAAACTGATTATATCCATGGAAGCATTGTTTCTGAATCAGTTGGCCGAGTCGCAGGTTACTTTTCTAAAGGAAATAGTTCCTGAGAATTTGTTGCTCCTGGGAGATGAAAAATTATTGGAACAAGTATTGGTAAACCTTATAAAAAATTCGCTGGAAGCTTTGGCTTTATGCCCTAATCCCTATATTAAATTAACAGCAGTAAAGTTTGGAGAGCAGGTGATTATTCAGATCGAAGATAATGGCAAAGGGATTTCGCCCGAAATAATCGATCAGATTTTTACTCCCATGTTCACCACAAAGCCGAATGGAACTGGAATTGGATTAAGCCTTTCGCGGCAAATTATTTATATGCACCGCGGATCGATCCAGGTAAAATCGCAGATGGGTGAAAAAACAGTATTTACTTTGCGGTTTTAAAATTTTCAAAATAGAATAAGAATCATTGTTTTCCGGTGAAAAGTTGTTAATTCTTACAAAACTTTTAATATAACGGATTACTAACAGGTCGCCCCGCGGGGGCTTATTTTTGACGAGTATATATTTTTACCACAAACAGGACGTCGCTACGCGACTAAAAAAAGCAGCGTAGCTGCTAACTGTTTGTAGACAAACGAATACAACAAATGGTTCTAAGCCGCATAGCGGCGACCTATTTTTTACCGGACAGCACTGAATAAGAATATATAGAAAATTGTATTTTTGGATAATTCTTATAAAACCAGTTAACCTTAACCACACCTAGTATGGAATTTATTACCAGTTTATTATTGCTGATACTATGCATTGGCGTCTCTCCCTCTCAGGCACAGTCAAAACCTGCCCATACATTTTCGATTGGCGAAAACGATTTTCTGTTAGACAACCAGCGTTTTCAAATTCGTTGCGGTGAAATTCATTTTGCCCGAATTCCAAAAGAATATTGGGAACACCGGTTAAAACTCTGTAAGGCCATGGGGTTAAATACTGTTTGCGCTTATCTTTTCTGGAATTATCATGAGTTCGAAAAAGGAGTATATAATTGGGAAGGCTCGCGCGATGTGGTCGAATTTTGTAAACTAGCTCAAAAAGAAGGACTATGGGTGATATTGCGACCTGGCCCATATGCTTGTGCCGAATGGGAAATGGGCGGTTTGCCCTGGTGGTTGCTAAAAAACAACAATATAAAGCTTCGGACAAAGGATACCACTTTTATTAATTCAAGTACCCGTTGGATGAAAGAAGTTGGATGGGTTCTGGGGTCCCAACTGGTTACAAAAGGTGGCCCGATCTTAATGGTACAGGTAGAAAACGAATATGGTTATTTTGCCGATGATGCCGAATACATGGGATTAATGCGTAAGGCACAGATTGATGCCGGGTTTGATGTGCCGCTTTTTGCCTGTAATCCTTCTTTTGCATTAAAAAGAGGCTTACGCGCCGATTTATTCAATGTGGTTAACTTTGGTAGCAATCCGGAGTCAGGTTTTAAGGCATTGCGAGAAATATAGCCCAAAGGTCCGCTTATGTGCGGCGAATTTTATCCGGGATGGTTCGATACCTGGGGATTGCCTCATCATACCGGTAATACCGTGACGTATCTGGCCGATTTGGAATATATGCTCCAAAATAACGGATCGTTCAGTATCTAAATGGTTCACGGAGGAACAACGTTTGATTTATGGGCTGGTTGCGACCGTCCATTCAAACCCGATGTTTCGAGCTACGATTATGATGCTCCGATAAGTGAAGCCGGTTGGGTTGGCGACAAATTCCAGAAAACAAGGGAACTGATGGCGAAATACCTGTTACCGGGCGAAAGCATCCCCGAGCCACCGGCAGCTATCCCTGTTATTGATATTCCCGAGTTTCAGCTTCAGGAAATTGCCCCCATTTTTGATAACCTGCCGCAACCTAAAAAGGACGAAACTCCCCGCAATATGGAAGCATACGACCAGGGACGCGGCGTAATTGTTTACAGTACTACCCTTCCAGCAGGTGCTGCTTGCACGCTCGAAGCAAAAGAAATTCGGGATTTCGCCTGGGTTTTTCTCGATGGAAAGCAAATTGGAGTAATGGACCGTCGTAACCGTTCTTTTTCAGTAACTATTCCTCAGCGCGCTAAAGCCGGAAGATTGGATATTTTGGTTGAGCCAATGGGGAGAATCAATTTTGGAGAAGAAGTACACGACCGGAAAGGAATTCATAGTCCGGTAACGATTGTAACCGGTAATAAAAAAACCGAGTTGAAAGGCTGGAACATTTATAACCTCGATTTAACGGGCAAAATGTTAGGTACTTTAAAGTGGCAGAAGGGAAGAGCTACCACTCCGTCTTTCTGGCGTGCACAATTCTCGTTAAACACCACCGGCGATGCATTCTTAAATGTCAGCAAGTGGGGAAAAGGCGTAGTTTGGGTAAACGGGCATTGTTTAGGCCGTTTCTGGAATATTGGCCCTACCCAAACCATGTATTTGCCGGGAGCATGGTTAAAGAAAGGAGAAAATGAAGTTATTGTTTTTGATATTCTCGGCCCTCAGGAGCCAAAACTTGCCGGACAAAAACAACCAGTGCTTAACCAGCTTCGCCCGGAATTAGACTTTATTCCAAAGAAAAGTAAGGGAGTTTTTACGCAGGAAAGCTCGAAAGCTGTTTTCCAGGGTGCTTTTACAGTAGAACCAAGAATTCAGGAAGTGAAATTTCCGAAGTCCTTTCAGGGGCGTCAGTTTTGCATCGAAAGTGTTAGTTCGTTCGGAGGCAGCGACCAAGCTGCTATTTCGGAACTCGATGTACTGGACGAAAACGGTAATTCTATTCCCCGCACCATTTGGACTATTTCTTTTACCGACAGCGAAGAAATGGCTTCCGAAGATGGCTCCGCTTTGAATGCTATCAATGGCCAGGCAGTAGATTATTGGATTTCGACAATCAATGGCGAGCAATCCAAAAAGCACCCGCATAAGCTGGTAGTTGATTTGGGGAGTAGTCTTAAAATGTCAGGTTTCCGGTATACCGCAAGACCTGGTGGTGAAACTGCCGCCGGAAAAATTAAGGAGTATCGGATTTATATTGGAGATTCACTGGTAACTGAGAAAAAATAGATAGAAGAATAATGATTTTCGAGCATTCGTTGAAGTCATACTTTTAAGAATAATACCTCGCAGTTTATGTGTTAAGATACATGCTGCGAAGTCTTTAACTTCAGGAGGCTGGCGGCATAGGTACCAACCAATGCGTAGGATAGATTATTCGTGGTAATAAAATTTACCCTCCGTAATATAAAAAACCTCAGATGTGTTACTTTTTAAAGTCCCGGAGAAGGTAGCTTCAACAATATCTGGATCTTTGCTGGCTTTAGTTACAATAACATCAGCATCAAACTCAAAAGAACCACCAATAATAAAGTCTTTCGGTGTATAGTTACCAATTTGCATTACGCTAAAATCAGTATTAGTATAGTTAAATTTATAGGTACCCGGGCCAGAAGTGTTATAAATATGTAGACTAAACGCCTGTTCGTCTGCATTATTCGGGCCCTTGCTTCCCGTTATAAGAATAGCTTTGTTATAACCCTGCGGATGGAACGCTCCAAAGATTTCGCTATCTGCTACCCATTCTACACCATTTACTTTCATCGATAAATAATTTTCACCCACACCTTTTTGATCGTCCGATTTTCCTTTACTGCAAGAAACAAACAATAAAATAGCTATAAACAATTTGATAAATATAGTTTTCATGACATCTAGGTTTTTTAGTTAAACTGAATATTTTTAAATTATAAAGCACATAAGTATTATTATGAGAATATTTAAAGGGAGCTCAAAAGAATTCTGTTTATTGAAAATTAATGCTATTAATTAAATGTTTTGGATTAAAATACTCCGACATCAAATAGCAATTTCCAACTCACAAGGCTTCCAGAGGTTCCTACACCATAATCGTAAACCTTGAGTTTCCAGTTTCCATAAATATTTTCGTTACTTAAACTAACTCCGGAGCCCAGCATAATCACATTGGGAAATGATGTTGAACCCTGGGTTGCATGATATATGCCTGTGCCGATTATCTGTCCGGAACTGCCACTTACAGCCGGAAAACTTTGATTACTTGTAAATGTTAACTTATTGCCTCCAATAAAATTTACATCTATTCCACAGCCATCATTTTCGGTGCTTCCAATTCTATTCAGTAACCCAAATGATTTTCCCGAAGGAGCAATTAATTCAACTACCAAATCGCCTCCGGCATTGTGCGATAGATCGAGCTCAATACTAAATTTATCTACGTTTTTAATAGTGCCTGATTTATCAATCGCAATAATGCTTTCAACAACTGATGGTTTTGTTTTATTGCCGCACAAGCTGGTAAACATAGTTGCATCGGGAACACGTATTTCTTTGGTGTTTTCAAAAGAAGCCGGTAAACTTAAAATTGCGGGTTTTGATCCATCTTTTTCTTTGCTGCATGAAATTGCTAACAGACATACAACTATGTAAACTACTATTTTCATTTTTTTCATCCTTTTTAATGCCAGGATTAATATTTCTCCAAAATATAAGTGGTGCTATTGCCATTGTTATAACTTACTTTTATAGGATAACCTGCCGGGTTATACTCGTAGGTAAATGTGTTTGTATTTAAATTAGTAGTAGCTCCACTTTCATCGAAATCCTTTGAAACGATATCTAAATAATTATTTGGACTAGACCCAAACGATTTAATTGGATTTGGATAAAGATTCTCATAAATATTCTTTTTATTGTCATATGTGTAAGTGACTGTCCTTTCTAAATAATACTGATTTGAACTTCCTGTTTTAAGTAAAAAATATTTGATCTCAACTCTATTTCCATTATTATCATACGAATAAATCATGTAGTCATTGCCCCGGTTGGTTTTCAACAATCGGCCTTCGGTATTGTAATCATATCTTGTGGTTCCGCCATCGGTCCAGCTTTGAGTTGCCGGAACCCAATAATACAATGCACTTTCAGTTAATTTTGATCCATTAAATTTATACGAGGTGCGATATCTATTTTCAGTGGGATATCTCAAATCCTTATAACGTACAAGCATTTCTTCAATATTTCCATCGACCGAATAGGTATATTGCTCATTATAATATTCGTAATCCAAAGGTCTGTTTTGTTCCATCCGGATGAGCTTACCCTGCGAATCGTAAGTATACAGCACACTGTAATTGTTTGATAAATATTTAACCAACCTTCCTTGGCTATCGTACTCATATTTGGTATAATCTCCTGCTGATGAGTAATTGGCTTCTTTTAAACGGTATTTTTCATTTGCCGGCTCAACGTCATCTTTATTGCATGATGCCAGGGCTGCAGCAATTATTGAAAATAAAATTAATGTATTCTTCATGGTTAAAAGTATTAGTAAGCTAAAGTGTAAGTTTTGAGCCAAATCCGGTGGCCGATGGGGCATTAGGCTTTCCATCGCCATCATCGTCGTATTGAGGGGTTGCCTTATACTGAGGGTAAAATTTGTTCTGGATATCCTGGGTTAATACGGCTCCATTAAAAACCTCGTTTAATTGAAGCAGTCCGTCTTTATTGAGGTCATAAAAGTTTCCTGAAGAGAGATTTGGGCCATTTACAATTGGATTGATAAAACTATACAGAAACAAGTCCAGATCGCGCGCGCCACCACCCCAACTGAATTCAGTTTCGGTAGTTGCCGACATAAGTACCCTGTTACTCCCCCGGAGATCGTGAACAAAACCGCCCGAGAAACACTGAAGAAACAACGCTTTCAATACAACAAAGGGCAATGAATTTATTTTTTGGGCAAACTCATCATCGGTTATAAACCTGTCCGTATTATAAAATGTAAGTACCTCATCGTAGTCGGTGCTTGCTTTTGTGGGCTCATCACTATTAGAATCAAATTCGCCGGCATAATTGCGTTTTTCTCCAACATGATATCCTCCTCCATGATTGGTGGTCATAAGAAATAGCTCGGCTTTTTGCCCGGTCATGATCTTTTTTAAATGCTCCATTGCCTGATCCAGTCCCGAGGGAGTAGCAGGATAATCAATAGGTATCTGCGGGTATTCCTTAGGTGAACTTGTGAGTAATGTACTTGGTATAGTTTTTTCTGAGCTACCATTTTTATACACCACAACTATATTTTTAGCCAGATATCCTTGTTTTAGCAACAAGTTATACATCGTTTGCAGGTTGTTATAATACCAGGATGCCGCCTGCATAGCATCAATGCCGCCACTGTAAAGCAAAGCAAATTTTGTTCTGTTTTCGGGCAGCGCTTTTAACTGGTATATAGGAAGTAAATCGCTCAAATTAGTGGTAGCCATTTCATACTTTTTACCGGGTATGATTAAGGGCATTTCCTTTAAAACAATGGTGGCTAAATGTTTATCGCCCAATAAACTTGCAGAGAAAGTCAACGATTCCCCCAAAATATCCCGGGGTTGATACTCCGACAGAATTCCCTTAGCAGTTACCTTGGTGCCATTTAAATCGGGTAATGACCCATACGGATTGAAGGTTGAAGTGGATACCGGCGTTTGAACCAGCAGGTAGTTTTCGTCGTTCAGAATAGTATTCAGACCGATATACAATGAATCGTTCACTATTTTATAAGTGTTTTCGTTCATTTTTACCAGATATCCTTCTACGCTAATTTCTGTGCCTGCTTTCGTTTTCCAGTCATCCGATTTTATAGTCGAATAGTCTTTAAATTCAGGCTTCCTTTCAGGTGTTGTTTCTGCCTCTTCCTTTTTGCACGACGCTATAACGAACACAATTAGTAAATAGAAAATTAATTTTTTCATATAATTAAATTTTAAATAGTTTAACAATTTGGAGGTACTTGCTTGTTTCTTTTGGGTTTAGCTTAATCCGAATTTTTTAACAATTTCCTGCCGTTCATCAAATGCCGTTGGAGAATAAACAAGTCCGAATTTATTGTTCAGTTTATTTATTTCTTTCGTTTTTGAATCAGATCCATCAGGAAAGCCATTTTTAGCAGTAAGTTCATGATAAATTCGTTCCAGAAATTCCTCAAATGGCTGATTGAAATACATATCCATAAATCGAAGCGATTTATCGGAAGCATTCCAGAATGTATGCTTTATTAGGCGGGGACGCAAATGCCACCCCCCGGCTTTAACTTCAACAATATCATCACCTACCAGTATACTTGCGGTACCTTCAATCACATACATTAACTCATCCAATTCTTTGTGCATGTGTGGGGGAGGCCCCATTACTTTTGGAGCAACGGCGCATTCAACGCTTGAATACAAGCCATTTGTCATTGAAGAACGCACCCAAACCCGAATGTCCGAACTACCTTTATGATCTAATGGAGGCATTGAAGGTAACAGAATGGGTTTTAAAGGATTTTCAAGTGGTTTAACTGGTGTTGCAACTATGGAGGTCTGTGAAATAAACCCCAAGGCAGCTATTGCAGTCGATTTGTAGAAAAAGTCACGTCTTTCCATATTTTTATTTTTGAAATTTCACACAATTGTCTATTGCACTTTTTTGGTGAGTTCGTATTCTCCGAACCTATCGCTAGCTGGACGGGTACAGATAAAAGACATTTCATTTTTTGATCGGATAACTGCAAAACACAGATGCGTTTTAGTTTGCCACCATAATATATTCTGCATTTTATAAACAGGTTCATTGAAGGATAACAATAAATCGGTTGTGACTTTCGGAACGGTTTCCAAACTTAGTATTCGGAGATAGGTTATGTCATTAGTTTGCCACTCACTATTTTCAATGTTATCAACTATTTCTGGTTCACTTTTTTCGAGATCGAAAGCTTCCCAGGGCTCCGGAGCGCCTTGCATCGAAATAAAAGCAAGCTTGCCCTGGGCGTACTTCAGTTTAATAATGTTGCTATTTTCCTGTTCAATCGTGATGGTATCATTTTCAATTTTCCAATCCCCAACCGAAATCCCAAATATTTCATAAAATTTAAATTTTCCGCCGTCTAAAAACTGCATGCCAAATGGCAATCGGGCTTTAGTAAGCTTATCACCTTCTTTTCTAAAAGGTCCATAGGTAAAATATCCTGTCCAGGTAGTGTTGGCAATACTAATTTCAGGTTTTACTTGTTCATCTTTTTTACACGATAAAAAAGAAAGAAATACTATTATAATTGCAAATAGGTTTATGTAGGTCGATTTTTTCATTTTAATAGTTTTATAGGTTTTACAAATTACTTTCCTGCATTATAAATGCTCATTAAAAAAGCTTTGCTTATGCGTGTAGCTTCTTTTTCGCATAAGTGGCCCTGACCTTCGGGAGCGTCAATTCCCTGCCCTTTGCTTGGACATTGGGCGGTTGAACGGTATTTGCCGCAAATTGTCCACACGCTTCCCAGCTTACAGGCACCATTATCCGATTCAATTTCCTGCAGATCAAAAATTATATCCTTGTCCCGAAAATTATCTTTCATCCACTGCGCCATCTTCATTTTGGCTGCATTTCCATCATCTTTGGTTACAATGTAAACCAATGGGGGTGTAATATGCACAAATCGGAATTTTGCAGTACGCAGCTCATCAATCATCTGTTTGTAAAGCGTTTTCATTTCTTCCAGATTATCGTCATTGATGTCGGCATAGCCAAATTTGAATATGACGATCTGTAATTTCGATTTCTGTTTAAGGGCTTCTGCTTTAAATGCTGCGATTTTTTTTGCTCCTTCGCTGTTCGAAATATCGCCAATCGATTTCCAATCGGTTCCATTCAATCCGTTGCTGAGCGTTTTGCCGTCGTAAAAATTGAATTTAAACCCGTTGCTTTCAGCGCCGTCTTCCAGGTCGGTGCCTACTGAAGCATGCACAAAAAGCGAATTCCATCCGTTAATTTTGTTTTTTTCAATCTGCGAAAGTTTATTCCAGCTTTCAATTCCCGAAATACCTACCGTTCCTGGTTGACCAGTTCCTATAGGCACATTTTCGCCTGAATTGCAGTTGGGAGGGGCAAAAGCGCACCCGCAAGCGGTAGAGTCAATATCACATGGATCTTTTTCGGCTTCCGGATCCGATTTCGAGCAATTCGCCAATATTACCAATAAAATAATGCTTAGGATTATAACTTTTTTCATAGTGATATTTAATTACGAAACAAAGCTAAGCACCTTGAAATACAGCATCAAGCACCAATAGACGAACGACGTTTTAAATCGACGGAGAACTAAATTTGAATTTGTTATTGGTTTAACTTGTCAGGATCTTTTGTTTGAGTAATCGCAAATAAAGGAAAAGCAGCCTCTTATTAAAGTGCTGCATCAAAATAGTACAATTGTAAGTATACTCGAATAGTCCGTTAGATCTTCGATTGCTTTTGCAAAGGATCCAAATTAGAAATCGGGAAATCTTATTGCTTTATTTTGGAAAGTCCAGTATTCGGAAGAACA